>PLCH01000543.1 GCA_003135585.1 Chitinophagaceae bacterium | reverse complement strand
GCCACAGACGCCCTTGGAGAAGCTCCCAGGTACAAGGCTTTATTGGTTCGTGTTTCCTGGACAATCTGGGCAATATATTCCATAACCTTTTGTTCGACATGAAGATTGCTGATTTGCCGCCGGCAGTTTTCAATATCCTCCCCTGTTATTACCTTCTGGACTACTTCCTCATACCTTGTGGTCCGGCCTTCATGCGCAAATTGAAGAATTTTTACTTCTTCTTCCAGGCTTGGATATTTTACACTGATTTTGAAGATAAACCGATCCAGCTGGGCCTCCGGCAGACGATAGGTTCCTTCATGTTCGATTGGATTTTGTGTGGCTAAAACAAGGAATGGTTGCGGTAAAAGGTAGGTAATGCCGTCAAATGTCACCTGCCTTTCTTCCATTACTTCAAATAAAGCCGCCTGCGTCTTCGCCGGCGAGCGGTTGATTTCATCGATCAGCACAATATTGCTGAAGATAGGTCCCTTCTTGTATTGAAAGTTGCCATTTTGCGGATTAAATACGGAAGTGCCCAATACATCACTGGGCATAAGATCCGGCGTAAATTGCATCCGCGAAAACCCAATATCAATGGTCTTCGCCAGTAATTTAGCCGTTAAGGTCTTGGCGACTCCCGGAACTCCTTCGATCAAAACATGACCATCTGCTAAAATAGCGGCCAATAATAGGTCTATCATTTGCGTTTGCCCTACAATGACCTTACTAATCTCTTCGCGGACCCGTTGAGCAGTTCCCTGTAAATTGGAAAGGTCGGTCCGCGGAGGGTTGGTTGTTTGCTCCATGATTTATTTGATATTGGTATAAAAGATATCTATTTTTTTATTGATATAAATTAACAAATCATCGTTTACCAAGGTAGAACTATTTACCTCCTGAATGGCTTTAAAAAGCTCTTCTATTTCCTGCACATGAATGCCGCTTTTTTTTGCCAGGACTGTGATAAATTCTTCATTCAGCTGGTTTGTAGCAAGATAAAATTTGGATCTTATGAATTCAAAAAAGTAATTGATTGTTTTGACGGCTATATTTTTATTGTCATGCTGGTTGAAATATACATTTCCTACCGTCCGTACAAAATCAAGGGTGGTATTCCGAAGGGGTGGTATGACAGGGATGATTCGTTGCCTGCGCTTCATTTCAAAAATAATAAATAGAACAATGGCCAGTACAGTGATTCGAAATGCCCAGCGCATATAGGGATTGGTGAGTATAAACCGTAAAGGATTTTTCGAACCGGCAGGACCCATTTTGTAATATTCATCCCAATAAATCTTAGTCACATTTCCCGGTATATAGGACAAGGCTTTGGAAATATATTCTGCATTGTTATTTTTTAAAATGAAATAATTACTGAAACAAAGAGGCGAAGCATGAAGGAACAGAGCCCCTTCGCCGTAAGGAATCTTAATGAAGNNAGTTTATATTGTCCGGCCCGCTGTTACCCAAAACGACCACTCGGGAGGTATCCAACGATGAAAAATAACCATCCATTGTCATACTGGGGAAACTATAATCCTTCGGGGTCCGCAGCAGGGGGTTGCTGAAATTGATCGTAATAGAATCCCTGTCAAGCAGGTTCAGCCGTCTTGAAATTTTTATTTTTAGGGAATCCAGGACGGGTTTGCTAAAACTTCCGGAAGTTATAAAAAGATAGTTCCCATTTACCACATAATTGAGCAATTCATTGATATCATCAGCGGTTAAATCAAGCTCCGGCTCAATTAATAGGTAAGCTGTATTTTTTTCCTCCCTGTTGCCAATCTGGTTATATACCGGCAACTGATAGGAATTGATCGATGATGCCGGAAATAAATCCTGTAATTGCCTGTATAGTACATAAGACCCGTATGGGTTCTTATCCTCTTTTGACAGGGTTACGGACCAATCAAAGGTCTTTGGCCGATTTAGCTCTGCAAGTATATAAAGTGCCAGCAGCGCCCCAAAAAGAAAAATGAATAATTTGTACCCTTTCATAGATTAAGAAAGCTTCTGATTAAAATTTATGAATCGCTCGGAAACCGTTCGAAATTCATTCTCATCGATCGGAATACCTCCATACCAGTTGCCTTCAAACTGGAGGGTAATATCTATGAATGACTGCTGGAGCAGATTCCCATTAAGTTCCTGTATATACGCCTCATCGCTTTTATTGATCTGCCAGTTGATCAGCTTATGATCCGTTAGATTCTTTAGAGATTGCAAGTATAATAGCCGCACAGCCATTCGGAAATTTTTTTCATATACCGCATCCTGGATGGCCTCCTGAAAATTGATGTTTTGCAAATTTTCTTCCAACAGTGAATAATCCAGGCCTGAGGGGTCGTTTTTACCAAAGGGTCCCGCCTTGTCCATACCCAGGATTTTATAAATAAAAAAAGTAAGAATGGCCAGCATGAGAAAAATCAAAACAATTTCAAAAGCTTCTCCCCTTAAATTTATCCGGAGTAATTTGCCAATTTTATCTAATAACTTTCCCCATTGGTTATAGACCCATTCCCAAAAACGTTCCCATAGGGACTTTGGTGGTTCCAAAACCGAGTCATACCCAAAATTCTTATCTGCCTGATAGGCTTTGATGGCTTTCCCCGAAAACATTCGGGTGCTCACNNGGCTCACAAAGGATGAATCTTTTAAAAGAGGCTGTTGGGCAATCCCTGAAACGCAGAATATCAGCAGAAATATAACCAGTAGGATACTGCGCATGATTCTAATACTGTTCTTCAATATTATTAAAATTATTCTTATCGCCTCCAATGGTTTCAAGGCGCTGCAGGATACCGGTACCGTCTCTTTTTTCAACCAGACTAAAATACTGGATTGCGAGGGATACATAGAAGATAATATAAAATACGCTGGAAAATATTGCAAAGATGGAGGTGACGATGCCAGCAGTGGTCCCAACACTGTTTGTGGTAAAATAAGCAGCTATCCCGGCAATTACACTGACAAATAAACTTACAATTGCGCCACCGAATGAATAAATAATGGTCGCTACAAAGTAAATCGCAAGCGATTGCCAGAAATTCCCGCTTATAATTTCAAAGCACCTGCTGAACGCTCTTCCAAAATCTGCATCCTCAATAATCAGCACCAGCGAAAAAGGCATCAAAACAACCCCCAGATAAACGCCCGGAGCCAAACAAAATACAAAGCCTACCACGGTCAAAAGAAATATGGGCACAGAAAACAATAAAATCTTAAGAAAATATTTTTTAAAGAGTTCCCATATTTGTTCGATTGTAGGTTTTAATCCGCCATTTTCAACATAGAATTTTATGTATGAGCCCAATACGGTATTCATAGCCGAGTAGGATAACCTGGTGAATAGGAGCGTCAGAAAATATTCTATTGGAAATATCTTGGCCCATGTCCTTTCCTGACTGTTGATTCCTTTCCTCAACTGGTCGAATATCCCGAAATACCTGGACTGATAGATACCATTAAATATACTTCGGCACAACAAAAACATCCCACAAATGGCAAAAAAGCTAGCCAGTATTTCTCTGTAGTTTTGTTTGATAAAAACAAAACTATCGTTAAGGTTTTCCCCAAAATCCCTTATTTTTCTGAATTCAATTTTNNTGAAAATTTTGAGATTCCCCGGGGGAATCAATCTGGTTCGCGGCATTTATCCGTTTATGCAATTGTATCGGATACAAAATAAAATACCAGACTATAAATATCAGTGAACCGGAAAGTATGGTTAAGCTTAGCCAGAGTGGCATGCCCGTGTGCCGGGTCACGAAACTTTCCAGGAAGGCCGCAACCAGGAAAATAGGCACGAGACCAATTACAATTTTCATGGCATCCCTTCCACCCTTTGTAACGGAATATCCCCTACTATAGGTCTTTGGGAATAAGATGCTGTTGCCCATGATAAGACCGGCACAACACGCAATAACAATCGCAGATATTTCGAGCGTCCCATGAATGAAAATAACCAAAATAGATTTCATCCCCAGTCCTTTTGAAAAAAAATAGTATTCAAATGATCCGAGCATAATACCATTGTACATCAATAGCAATACCGTACCGACGGAAAAAAATATACCTGTTACAAAAGCCAGGAAAGAAACCCGGATATTGTTAAAGGCAATCTCGAAAAACATGGGCAGCGAGTCATGGTGTTTATATATGGCGAAGGGATCGCCTCTTGCAATGTTTCTGCTGGTATCATTTACATAAGTATCCCCCAGGATCAGGCGAATAAAAGAATGNNACGGAAACTACCCCAACCAGGAAGAACACCGAAAAAAATAAAAAGGCAATAAGAAGTTGGAATTGGTATTGTTTAAACAGATAGGGAAGTTCAAATTGCCAGAAACTCCAGATCCGACTGGCTTTTTCTTTTTTATTCTTATATATCTTCTGGTGAAAAAGGGATGCCAGCCCGTTTAGGTACTTGGAGGTATTGCTTTGAGGGTAAAACGTTCTGGAATAAGCCAGGTCATCAGTAAGTTCTACAAATCGGTCAGCAAATACATCCGGATTATCGAAATGATTCAGCTCCTGTTCGTACCGATTCCACTTTTCAGCATTCTGCTTTAAAAATTGTGCTTCTCTCATAGCTATTGTCACAGTAAGATAATGGAAAANNGTCGCACCCGCCAACCCATCATAGGATTTCATTATGAACACCATCAAAATAACCACTTCCCAGAATATTGAGCTCGAGTATGACCTTGCCAGCCTCGGAGAACGCATCGCGGGAAGAATCTTTGATTCACTCATTATTGGAGCCTATGTATTCCTGCTTTTTTATCTCTTTTCTCCCTATAGGTACGATTCTTTCAGGTCTCTTCAGGTATTGACGATTGTATTAAGCTTGTTACCCATCATTTTTTATGATTTATTGAGCGAACTTTTGATGAATGGCCAAAGTGTTGGAAAACGGATTATGAAAATTAAAGTAATCAGCTTGGATGGCGGGAGGGCTAGTTTGGGCCAGTATGTTATTCGATGGTTATTTCGTTTGGTGGACTTTACCCTGACCAATAGCATTTGCGCCCTGGTTTGTGTGGCGGCAAGCCAAAACAAACAGCGGGTGGGGGACATGGTTGCCGGCACCGCCCTTATAAAAACAAATCCAAGAACTGCCCTACTGCAAACCCTGTATGCTCCGGTACAGGAAAACAATTACAAGGTTTCCTTTCCGGAAGTAACCAATCTCGCTGACAAAGACATGCAGCTGGTGAAAGAAGTAATTTTAAGTGNNAAAATCAAACAAATTCTACAAATTAATTCAAACCTGGAGCCACTTTATTTTTTGGAGGTGCTGATGGCTGATTATAATTATTTAACCTCCCAACTATAAGTATCTAAGGTGCAAGCCAATTAAAAGGAGCTGTTGGGATATTTCGCAATACCCAGAACAACAGTACAATTCCGAGGAATATCTTTATAAATAAAGGTGAGTAAAAAACCGCCTGAACCATTTTTTTTTGGCTGAAAACATTCCAGGAATAAGCAAATGCAGAGTATAAAATCAATGGGATACAAAGTACAAACAAAATATTCAGGCCAATCGCTTTTGAAAAGCTGCCATGCAATAAGGCAGACGCAGCTCTTTGGGATCCGCAACCCGGGCAATATAATCCAGTAAGTGAATGGAAGATGCAGGCTGGATAAAAACTTGTATTGGTCGCTGGATAAAGAAAATATAGCAGTGACAATGCTATCACCGCTATACTCACCAAAATAAACTTGTAAACAGGAAATTTATTCATGAAAGAATACTAATAATTGTAGTTGTTCCTGCGGGCCCAAAACGCCGTGAATCCAAATCCAAAAATGGCTATTATATACAATACAATAAGGCCCAACCCGACAAAGAACCCGATTTTGGTCCACCTGGCCGCATCCTTGGACGCCTGCAAAGCGCCGGCATAGTCTCCAGATGCCCATTTTGAACTGACCTGGGCAGCGAAAACAATACCTGCAATTCCAAAAGGCAAACAGCAGAATAGTGTTACAAGAATTGACTCAACCAGCCAGTTTTTGGGCTGAGTCGGAGGATTGGTGGGTTGTTGAAAGGATTGTTGTTCCATGGTTTGGTTGGTTTAGGCTTACAAGTAAACAAATTTTACTGATAACTAAAAATAAAAACCAAAACATNNAGTTCCTCAATATGCCCTTGCAAACAAGACTCTCTGAATGCTAGGCTTTCCGGTTAAAATGCATTTCCCAACCTCTTTTGTATTGTTTAATGGAATACAGCGAATCGTAGCCTGTGTTTTTTCCTTGATGGCTGTTTCAGTTTCCGGTGTCCCGTCCCAATGGGCAGAGATAAATCNNGCAATTTTTCAAATTCTTCCCAATTGTCTGTTGCAGTGATATGGGCATCCCGGAAAATCAGCGCTTTATTGTACATAGACTGCTGAATTTCCTCCATCAGTTGAACAACCTTTTCCACGAGCCCATCCATGGAGAGGTTCATCTTTTCTTTTGTATCTCTTCTGACGAGTTCAACCGTACTATTTTCAAGATCTCTTAACCCAAGTGCAATCCGGACAGGTACACCTTTCATTTCATATTCCGCGAATTTCCATCCAGGCCTTGCATTGTCATTGTCATCAAATTTTACCCTGATTCCGGCAGATTTTAACTTTTGTAAAAATTCCCTTCCTTTTGCATCCAATAATTCCTTTTTTTCATCCCCCTTGTAGATAGGAATAATCACGGCCTGAAGCGGGGCTATCTTAGGTGGCAGCACAAGTCCGTCATCATCACTATGGGCCATAACCAGGGCACCAATCAATCTGGTGCTGACGCCCCAGCTGCTGGCCCACACATAATCGAGCTTATTATCCCGGTCAGCGTATTTTACGTCAAAAGCCTTAGCGAAATTCTGACCCAGGAAATGGGATGTACCGGCCTGCAGCGCCTTGCCATCCTGCATAAGGGCTTCAACACAATAAGTATTCACGGCACCCGCAAAACGCTCGCTCTCACTCTTTACTCCCTTAATAACCGGTAAAGCAAGATAGTTTTCTGCGAGTTCTGCATAAATATTCAACATCTGGAGGGTCTCGGCGATTGCTTCCTTGGAATTTGAATGCGCGGTATGGCCCTCCTGCCATAAAAACTCTGTTGTGCGCAGGAACAATCTGGTTCTCATTTCCCAACGAACAACATTTGCCCACTGGTTAATCAGCAAGGGTAGATCACGATAAGACTGAATCCAGGTTCTATAGGTATTCCATATTATGGTTTCACTTGTAGGACGAACAATCAGTTCCTCTTCCAGCTTGGCTTCGGGATCAACAATAATGCCACTACCATCCGGATCCATCTTCAGGCGATAATGCGTAACCACCGCGCATTCCTTGGCAAAACCCTCAACATGGGCAGCTTCCTTGGCCAAAAAACTTTTAGGAATAAATAATGGAAAATACGCGTTTAAGTGGCCAGTTTCCTTGAACATTTTGTCTAACTGATCACGTATATTTTCCCACAATGCAAAACCATAGGGTTTTATAACCATGCAACCTCTGACAGCAGAATAATCAGCCAAACTTCCTTTGAGAATGAGATCATTATACCATTGTGAATAGTCCTCCTGTCTGCTTGTAATTTCTTTGCTCATATTTTAAACCTGATTTAACAATCTTCTTTCATTATATTATATAATCCCTGACAATTTGTGTAACTTTATAGAGGAAGCGCAAAAGTAATAACTTCAAATTGAAACGTCTAAAAGCCTAGGTCATGAAACAAATTTATTTTTTGCTAGCCACAATGGTCATCGCATTTACAGGTTGTTCTGTATACAAAAATGCCCAAACACCGGATGATGTTTACTATTCTCCGGGAAGCTCTGCCAAACCTGCGGCTGTAAATACCAGCCAGGACGAATATTACAATACCGGCCCCAGCGACCAATATGTTCAGATGAGAGTTCAGAATCCTGCGCGCTGGTCGTATTTTGATGACTATAATTATGACGCCTATACTCCTCTTGGTTATGGCGGATATGGATCAGGATTGGGCTATGGATCAGGACTTGGGTATGGCATGGGCTTCGGCTACGGCTATGGTTCACTGGGAGGGTTCGGATATTATAATCCTTTTAGTTTCTGGAATAGTTATTATGCATGGAATAATTACTATAATCCCTATTATGGATCTATTGTAGTTGTTAATCCCAAATCTCCTTCCTCCAGCGTTTATACCGGGCTAAGGCCGTTCAACCCGGGCAGTTACTCTAATTCAAACTATAATAGGGGGGGAGCCAATACAAGGTCAAGTTCTTATAATCCCAATTCACATTCCTATCGAACCGTGTCAAGCATTAACGGATCAGGAAATAACAGAAGAACTTATAATGTTTCGAATGGCAATAGCAGTCAGACAACGAGAAGCTACACTCCTTCATCCTATAGCAATAGTTCATCAGGCGGCGGGGGTTCCAGGAGCAGTGGTGGCGGCGGTGGCGGCGGCATG
>PLCH01000624.1 GCA_003135585.1 Chitinophagaceae bacterium | reverse complement strand
CTTTTTGCTCATGCTGATCATTATTCAATTTATCCGCCCGGCCAGAAATAGTTCAAATACCGTTTCTTCAAATGATATCACCCTGCATTTTCCGGTGCCGGAAGATGTACAGCGAATTTTGAAGCGATCCTGTTATGATTGTCACAGCAACAATACCATTTATCCGTGGTATACCAATATACAACCGGTGGGATGGTGGCTGCAATATCATGTCAATCAAGGAAAGAGAAAACTGAATTTCTCTGAATTCTCAACCTATCCGGTCAAAAAACAATATGACAAGTTTAAAGCTACCGTCGATGAGATAAAAAAAGGCGGCATGCCCCTGGACAGTTATCTATGGATACACAAATATGCAATATTAACAGCCCCCGAAAAAGTCTCAGTTATGAAATGGGCCGATAGTTTACAGGCAGACCTCCGGGTAAAGTACAATTTGAAGGATGATCCCGGCGAATAGCAAACCATTGTTAAGAACCTAAATAAAAGTGGAGGCAAATAGTGGCCTCCGCTTTCATTCATTATTTCAGGTAAATATTAGGCTTTGGTGACGGGAACAGAAATATCCACTTTCAAAACACTGGCACCATGGGCAGGCTCAGCCGTATTGATATTATAATCGAGCCTGTTGATATCAAAACTGCTGTTAAAAGTTCCACCATCATCCGATTTTTGGAAGGTAAAAGGAAGCGTTACATCCTTTTTGACGCCGTGTATTTCTAGAACCCCTTTTACCTCGTAACCGCTTGCTGTGCTGGTAATTTCAGAGGACGTGAATTTTATTTGCGGATATTTTTCTGCATCAAACCATTTTTCACTTTTTGCATGGGTATTCTTCATCCCATTGCCGGTATTGATGGTGGCTACATCAACCGCTAAATCAAATTTGGAAGCCCCTAAATTCTGATCGTCGAAAATAACTGTTCCTGTAAGTCCGCGGAAGACGCCGGAGGGGTCATCGCTGGTAAATTTTATGGAATAATCATCATTGATCTTCCAATCCTGGAATTTGATCGCAGTAAATGCCGATGCAATCATAATAGCGATGGCTGCGATTGGATAAACCAACTTTTTCATAATAACCATTTTAATTTTTGATTTATGAGTAATTGATTTTAAAAGAAAAAATTTTAAGCTCTTCCTATTGCATTAAAAATGTTGCCAGTTTCTTCATAGTCACAATGTTTTTTAAAAAATAACTTGGATTTATATGTCCTGTCTTCCGGTTATTGCGAAAAGCGCATCCCTGTAGGTAAAACTGACAGGGATTTCAAAGTCTCCGATGAAAACACTGTTTTTACGGATCGCCGTGATANNTTGGATACGATATATGATTTATGGACCCTGATGAATTGGGAAGAAGGGAGTTGCTCGTCCATTGCACCTACATTCATGCGCGCGATGACCGGTTTGGAATTCTTTAAATGAATTTTTATATAATCCCTGAGCCCCTCAATATAAACTATATCGGCAAATGCGATTTTCAGGAGGCTGTAATCAACATTTATAAAAAAATAGTNNGCAGGCTTTTACGAAACGGTCGAGCCCAACAGGCTTTACCAGGTAATCAATCACATCCAGACCATAGCTTTCCAGCGCATATTGCTCATAAGCTGTGATGAGTATAATCATCGGCTTTTGCTTGAGGCTCTGGATGAATTGCAATCCCGTGAGCCCCGGCATCTGAATATCAAGGAATACAAGGTCAATCTGCTGTTCTTCCAGGACCTTTAGTGCATCAAAGGCATTCCTGCATTTGGCTATTAGCTGAAGGTAACTCACCTTACTTATATTATCTTCCAGCAAATCAAGCGCTAGTTTTTCGTCATCTACTGCAATCGTCCTGATCATCAATGTAATTTTAATTGAAGGGAAATGGTAAACCAATTTTTTTCCGTGGAAATCATAAGGTTTTGGTCCTTACCATATAATAGATTCAGGCGTCTTTTAACATTTACCAGGCCAATGCCTGCTATACCATCTTTTACTTCTTCGGTAGAACCATTGTATTTATTGCGCACATAGAAAAAAAGCATATTATTTTCTGTTCTAAGTTTGATATCAATCTGCGGGTCTTCGATTAATCCGATCCCGTGTTTGAAGGCGTTTTCCACAAAGGGAATAAGCAGCATGGGTTCAATGGATTGATGATCGTTCGGGGCATCTATGGTAAAATTGACCTTGACGGAGTCCTCAAAACGTTGGGTTTGGAGGTCGATATAGCTTTGCAGGTATTCAATCTCATTCTTAAGTGTTGCTTTTTGTTCCCTTGTTTCATAAACCATGTAACGCATCAGCGATGACAATTTGATCACCGTAGGTTCCAGTTGTTCAGAGCGTGTCCTTGCAAGGGCGACAATGTTGTTTAACACGTTAAACATGAAATGAGGGCTTATCTGTGAGCGTAAAAAGGATAATTCGGTCTTCAGATTCTCCTCCTGTTTTTCATTTGCCAGTTTTTCGGATCTTATTTTATCCCCTATCAGCTGGTAGGTTATGCTTACAGCAACCGTAAGTAAAAATGTAGGCAAATTAAACCTTACGGAAAATACAAAGATAAATGGATGATTTTTAATCAGGTAGTTGAATAGTATACCGTGTATTGCCATGATGACAAAAAAAATGGCGATTACCAAAAAAATGTAAGCAACGTATTTTTTTCTTATAATAAAACGGGGGGTTAATACATAGGCATTCAAATAAAATAATCCAACAAATAAAAAATTCGTAATTGTATTCAGATAAAAAAAACCGGTTGCATCTTTATCAGGTTCCTTGACGCGATTATCATTATAATGGGAAGTCAATAGATAGGGCAGCGAAAATATGATCATCCATGCTGAGATGTGAAGAAGGATCACCACCCACTTCCTTGCATACCATACTTGTTTCATCCGGTAAAATTGCAACATTAACCAACTGGTAGTATCAACCTGACAAAACAATGCGGCGAAATGGTTTTATCTGTCGGCAAACCGATACCGGCTTTATTTTGCCGCATAATTTTTTCGTTTGGCCGCATTTGCAAATTAGGCGTGCGATCTACCGATATTTTTGTGTTCTAATTATGGATATTTATGAAACAAAACTACCGCTTGATCAATAGACTCTCCGCACTAATCATCAGGGCAATATTATTTGGTGCTGCTTCCAGTATGACCGCATTTTCCTCTTCAGCACAGGCTCCGGCTGCTTTTGCAGGAGAAGGGGGTTCCCAGGGTAATATTGGCCACATCTACGGAAAACTCGTGGACAGCGCCGGTAGAGCCATCGGTGACGCTTCGGTACTCCTACTTCAAAATCATCTTGACCCGGTTGCAAAAAAGAATAAAGATGTCCTGTTGAGAGGCCTATCCACTCAAAGCAACGGGGAATTCAGCCTGGAAGACCTGCCCGTAACAGCTCCGCTGAAATTGAAAATTTCTGCAACCGGGTACAAGGCTTTTGAGCAGACCATCAATTTTCTTTCCAATCCGGGAAAAGGCCATGCCGCATCCGGGCCTGGAATCAATCCTTCCCAACAGGGTAGCGCGGGTCCCGGTAACACGCCGGCTGGTTTTGACAGGGATCTTGGCAATATCAAACTTTCGCCCGATATCAAACAATTGGATGTGGTAGTGGTTACTGCAAGCAAGCCTTCCATGAAATTGGATATAGATAAAAAAGTTTTCAATGTAGA
>PLCH01000185.1 GCA_003135585.1 Chitinophagaceae bacterium | reverse complement strand
ACAGCGATCTGGGCCGGAGGTATGCTAAAAAGTATAATTTAAGCCCGGACCTATTTTTCAGCAATTTGGGGAATATGTTAGATTCGGTTAAGCCTGAAGCAGTGGTAGCTTTTGGCTCCATATATGAACATATGGCTGCAATAGAAGCTTGTGCACCGCGCGGGATCCACGTAATGGTAGAAAAACCACTGGCTACCAATATAGCTCATGCTGTGAAAATGAAGCAACTCGCAAATCAGTATCATATCTATCTGCTGACAGATTACGAAACTTCCTGGTACCCCAGCACAGAAAAGACTTATCAGCTGGCAAATGACAGTAATTTTGTTGGCAAAATAAGAAAAGTGGTCATACACGATGGTCACCAGGGACCTATGGAAATAGGCGTGAACAAGGAATTTTTTGACTGGCTTACCGATCCGGTACAGAACGGGGGAGGTGCATTGGTGGATTTTGGGTGCTATGGAGCTAATCTGATGACCTACCTTATGAAAGGCAAGGAACCAGTTTCAGTAACAGCGGTAACCAGACAGTTCAAGCCCTCCATCTACCCCAGAGTTGACGATGAAGCAACTATTATTGTTTCCTATCCTACTGCCCAATGTATTATTCAGGCTTCCTGGAACTGGCCATTCGGAAGAAAAGATATGGAAGTATATGGCGAAAACGGCTATATCATCGCCACAAACAATACTTCAATGCGGTTAAGAAACCGAAAATCAGATACGGAACTATCTATCCAGGTGACTACCAAGGAAATACCGGTGTACCAGGATCCATTTTCTTATTTTGCCGATGTGATTAAAGGGAAAATAAAAATACCGAAAAATGGCCTTTACTCATTGGAAAATAACCTTACGGTTGTTCGCATTTTGGATGCTGCCAGAGAATCCGCGGCAACTGGCAAAACAGTTTTTCTAAAACCTCTTTAATTTTCGAATATAAAAATTAGAATAGCATTTTAAAATCTTATAGTTTGAAGGAAAAGTTAATTGCCCTGACACTGATATTGTTCCTATTTTGTGAGGGCCGTTCCCAAGCCAATACCGATTCTGCTGGTGATTTTGCCATCAGGGCATTTCATCTTGATCTGCGTATCCAGGTGATGAAGATGCCTGCCTTAAAATTATTTGTCCAGAAGATACAGAAGGGTGGTATCAATACNNTGATAATGGAATATGAAGCGACTTTCCCTTTCCAAAAACATCCCTTAATCCCAAGCAGGTATGCTTATTCAAAAGAAGAAATTAGCTCTTTTGTAGCCTATTGTAATAAGTTGGGGGTCGATGTTATCCCTCTGCAGCAGAGCTTTGGACACGTAGAGTATATTCTGCGTAACTACCGGTATTCATTATTACGGGAAGACAAAAAGGATCTTTCTCAGGTATGTCCTCTTCAAACAGCTGGTGACAGCATTCTATTTAGGGATCTTTATTCGGAACTGGCCTCTGTTCATACCTCAAAATATATTCATATTGGAGCCGATGAGACGCATTTGCTGGGACATTGCCCAAGGTGCAGCGCAAAGGCAGAAAAAGAAGGTATTTCGAAATTGTATATTGATTATGTGAAAATGTTGTGCAATATTATTATCAGCCTGGGAAAACGCCCGGTCATGTGGGCCGACATTGCACTGAAATACCCTCAGGCCCTGCAGTCCCTGCCCAAGGAAACCATTTTCGTGGATTGGAATTATGGTTGGGATATGAACCGTTTCGGGGAACATCAGAAATTGATTGAAAGTGGTTTTGAAATTTGGGGTGCTCCGGCCCTTAGAAGTCATCCGGATAATTATTTTCTCACGCAATGGGAGAAGCATTTTAATAATATTCGTGAATTTATTCCGCTGGCGAGGCAAATGGGATATAAAGGAATGGTAATGACTTCCTGGTCAACATCCGGGGGGTATTCATATTTATACGAGTCGGACAATGCATTCATTGACCTGTATCCAATAAGACATGTGTATCCGATTACCGGGTTCAATATTCTTCTCGCGGCTTATATACAAAGTTTGGGAGAATCTGCGCCTTTAAAAATAGAAGATTTCATTATAAAANNGTTTCCAAGGCCTTAAGAACGGCACCCTATGAAGTAAGTGATGGAATTGTTCAGAGTCCTTCACTCATTTCCTTGGAGTCTTTAACGGATAGTATCATTTGGGCCTCAAAAGAATTGAAGGCCCTAACCCCGACAAAAAATAAAGAAGAGTTTGAGCATTATAGGCTTATGGCTGATATCCGGGTTCAATATCTGGGTTTTCTCAATATTGAAAGACAGGTGAATTCAGAAAGCTTTTCCAGGGAAGAAATACCTATTGTGCTTAAAAGGTTAAGGTTGTTGTTAAATAATGCCAACCCCATTTCCCAAAGATTCATCGAATTGAATCAGGGAAGCTTTTATTTACCGGAATTGAAGGAGGAAAACCANNTTATACGATCGATTGTCTAAATTCAAAACCTAAACGACAAATTTCAGGCTAAAAGTTAATCAAGATGGGCATCGATCGTTTAGCAATTGATCATGAATCTGAAAAAAGAATAAATATTACTTATGCGTATTGTAATTGGTCTGGTACTTATCTGTATTGGTATTTCCTGTTTAGCGCAGGATCCGGAGTTTACAGATTACAGGAAAAAAACTGAAAATTTTTCAAGGGTTGTCGATAAGGATATCAGGAGTGACCTTGCTTCATTTACGATCGGTGGGATTGAAGAAAGTTTGGGAAAATCGCCCCTGAAGAAATTGCCTGTGAAAAAATTCGGAGAGAACTATATAACTTTTGACAGTAATGACATTCAGGTTACCATCAAGGCTGGAGTATTTAATCCTTCTAAACATAAATTAGCCATTGAAAACAAATACATTGTCAAAATAGACAACAAACCGTATTTGGGCAACTATGGAAAGGTTCCAACATCCACCATAGAAGGATTAACAATTACCATAGGCCCTGACACCGTTCCAATTCCCCCTGCCGCGATTTACAATCTTTTCAATCCAAATTTTACCTTTAGAGATGCCTCGGGGATCATCAGGTCCCAGGATGCTGTTTATCTTTCAAAAGATAGGCGCAAGATATATATCTACATGCTGAATAAGGATGACTCGGGCAGTTACGAGGTTACATGGATTGTACAAGACAAAAAATATTTGCGCAGGGTAGCGGATTTCGGGTTTTCAAAATGACAGGATGAAGATCTGCATGGATCAGAAGACTATTTTGGGTAGCATTTATTTCGGCATTTCGGTAAGATAGAGTTGTCAGAAGGAGGATTTTTTAAACACAAATTTCCTGAAAAAAGTTTTGATTCTTGGCAGATACCCCTTCAGGACTTGCATTTTGTGGTGTCCTTGGTTTTTTTTAACAAGATTGATAGCAGTAAGGGTAACCCGAATGGTCGAGTGCCGGTGAAGACTGTTTATAGTGCCTACCATTTTCACCAAATCATCATTTTCGATTTGCTGGATTTCAGGAATCCACTGAAGTTGGGGGACAGAGGCAAATATGAAATAATACTGGCTAATCAGTCTGTTATAAGCCAGGGGATAGTCCTCTGGTCCTGAAGAGTAATAGGTAGCTATCAGTTCATTCCGGGTTTTATCAATTTCACTGATTATTCCAAGCACTGTAATCTCCCTTCCGGTAAATTCTTTTTCTTTTTTCTCTAATTCTTTATTTAGAATTGTGTCTATACCTTCATCTTTGAGCCGTTTGTACAATTCAAAATAAGGTATAAGGTCTACCAGCTTCATACTACACAGATTGTTTTTTGATTGAAAAAACCGCACCTATTCAAAAATGTCTATTTCTCAAAATAGCAAACACTCCCTCCAACCCATTCCTTATCTTGGTTGTAGCGTACTCCTATCATTTTCCCTTTACTGATGCGGGCCAGGTTAATCGCCGGGCGTGGCCTTGCGTCTCCGTTTTTCCAGATATACATCATGCGGATCTCAAGTTTAGCAGGAATATCCGGCGTTTCAATCACATCTGCATATTGCACCTTCTCTTGAAGTATCCAGGACGCCGGGTCTTTTATTTTATCAAGATCCGGCAGGGTCAGATCAATTACTACTCCCTGCCCGGCAAATGAATATATCGGTTTTAGGACATAATTTTCAAGATCTTTTGGTAACTCTTTTACTTCATTGAGAAAAAATGTTTTCGGAACAAAGGGATGATGAATAAAAGG
>PLCH01000300.1 GCA_003135585.1 Chitinophagaceae bacterium | reverse complement strand
TTACACACTTACACACTTACACACTTACACACGCACCCACGCTAACTGCCTGTAGATCAACTAAAACCTTTCATATAGCAATATCTTCCCAGAAAGGGCCACTTATCGTTATAGGTCTCAGACCGGTTTCAAGAGAAATTTGCAACTAAAGGCGCTCAAAAAGGTTAGGAGGGAAAATCTGAATATACCCCTAAACCCAATGAAGTCATCAGTGGAAAACTTTCATTTCCTTTAATCTTCCCGCTTAGCTCCGGGTAATAAATTTCTAACAATAATTTAAATGAAGCAATATTTTATGTATCCGTTTATACTAAACACCGCAATAGGGGATGAAGAATGTCAATAATTAAACCATAAGTATTCAAGAGTAAAAAATATATGCTACATTAACGTATTAACTATTTGATAGAAAACCATGAAGATATTCTTAAAGCTAATGGCATTTTTTTGGATGGCGGTGTGTTTATTTGCCGGGGTGGGTATTTTTCTCGACACCCCAATGCAAATTAAGGCAGACAAGAAATTTATAAACAGAGAATTAAGACCTTCGGTTGACTTCGTTAAGAAATTTAAAACAATAAACAGTCGACTCCCAACAACGAAGGAGTTTGATTCGTGGGAAAGAGAATACTACTATAAAGATATACCAGGAAACTTCGTCATTCAATACTTGAGAGGAATTGAGCCCATTGATAAAGATGACCTGCCTAAGTTTAAAAATGCGGACTGGACTAAAGATTTTGCTATCGCTGTTAGGCGAGGTGAGTGGATGCAATATTATTTTTCGTGGTCGGACAACTATGATCCCATCAATTATGCGTGGGATGATGGATTTACTGTGTTGGCAATAATGTTCTTTCTCGGTCTCTTGCCACTTTTAGCATGGTGGGTAATTAGGAAACAAAAAAGGAAAATATTACGTAACACATTATAATCGCAAAGGAGGCCGTATTTCATATATACGTATCTACAAAACACAGATAAATCTGTCTGAAATAAACCAATATCCCAGAAGCATTTCTCCTTAGGCCATGAAATCCCGGATAGTATTCAAAATTATATCAGAATGGAAAATGGAAGGTTGGAACAGCACTGATTAAATCAGAAAATTTCCGTCGCTGGTATTTTATTGGTCCTTATGCGCAAAATTAAATAACGGAATCACCCTGTAAAATATTTCCCGGCCTGAACCAAAGGGTTGAAAATTTGAAATGAAAGGAAACCTTGACTCAAAAGAATTCAATAACCGCGGTTAAAGAATATTGGGTTGCCAGAGCCCGGATACCGTTGCGTAGATCAGCCGGCCTGGAGGGATAATACTCATTCAATTTATGGGAATTAAGGGACTTGTTTAAATTTGACTGGAGGTCTTTTATCAAGGGTAAATATAATATTAAATGTAAACGTAATATGTAAATTACTAATTTACAGATTATAGATTGGATTCTTTTTTTTGTTATCTCCTTCTTATGGGACCGGCGCATCAAAATAATTCCAAATAGACTAACTTTGACATGCTTCAGGAATTACAAGTGTTGAAATACTAATCTCCTGGAATTTGTTTTAACCGCAAGTACTACTCCATTAAATTTCAGAACCTACTGCCCGTTTTCTTTTTTTTACTTTTTAAAAATTGTGATGTATGTATTCGTATGCGTTGCTGGAAAAGGGATGTTATTATTTGATCCAGGAAAAAGAAGAAGCGCCGGTTAATTTAATCAAGGTCAACCTGGAGACGGATAACTGTATGTTTGTATCAAAATATGCAGAGGCGACTTCGTTGGAATGGAAAAGAAAATCGGACCCCATTTTCGACATACTCGAATTATTGGGTGACGATAAAGTAAAGGACTGGGAAAGCATGTACAATGATAACCAGGGTAGTTATAATTATGAAGAAGATGAAGAGTAATAATGCAGTCTATGCGTTCTTTAGCGTTGGTTTTGCATAACGCCATAATCCAAAACTGGTGAGCAGGGTCGATAATATGATACTGGAATAGTAAAGGAAAAATACATCCAGTTTAGCGGCGCCCTTTGCCTTCATGTAACTGAAACCATAGATGATTGAAAATATCCCATAGCTGAAAAGGAAACTGGCATATACAAATCCCATTGCATTTTCAAATGAATCATGTTCCATTTTCCTAAAATACTGGGTGATTCCAATCACACTGTATGCTAAAGCCAATAGGGTACCTGTTCCAATAATAATCATATTGGAACTGTCATTGTATCCATTAAGGATTATGGTTACGAATTCAAATAGAATAAAGCTAAAAAGGAAGTACAGCGTTAATCTCTTTTTTTGACCCAGGGAAGAGAAGTAGAATACCAATAAAACCAAAGGGGTGTCAATAAGATTATAAATTAAACTCAATTGGGACTGAAATTGGAAATTTTTGGCTTCCCCAAACCAGTTGGGAAGGTTAATAAGCCCGTTCGCAAGCCAGTAAATGCTTATAATCAGGTATGCTTTTTCATGGCCTAATTTTTTCCACAACAGCAACAGAAACGGGAAAAAACAAAAGGCTGTTGCAAGGTCGGACACCAGTAAAAAGAATACGGAATAAAGACTGGGTTTCACGGATAGGTGTTTCTATATAAGCGAATAAATGGCCTATTTTATTATTGGTAAAAGTACTCGGTTTTGTTCGATAATTACTGAAGGCCGGAATGCGCATTTTTTCCGTCGGTTCAAAAACCGTTCTATTTTTTTTATTCACATACCTGAATAACTCTTCAAAAATCCTTCTGGCTTGGTTTTGCTATATTTGCGTTGCTTGTTCAATGTTGATCGTTCAATGTTTCAACTCTGAGTTTCTTTGGTTGTTTTAGACCCGCTGGAAAGTTGGCGGGTTCGTTATTTTGTAAATAACCGGAGATTTTGAAACCTTTTTGAATGGAAAATATAAACAGCGCTTAAGCGTTGAACTATCGGCAAATTGAACAAGGAACCATTCATACTATGGCAGAAACAAAACAAAACCTTTTCGAATATACCGAGGAATCGATCAAGTCACTTGACTGGCGGGAGCATATCCGGATGAGGCCGGGGATGTATATTGGGAAATTAGGGGATGGCAGCAGCCCGGACGACGGTATCTATGTGATGATTAAAGAAGTCATCGATAACTGTGTGGATGAACACACGATGGGTTATGGCAAACAGGTGGATATTATCATTGATCAAAAAACCGTTACGATCCGCGATTTCGGAAGGGGTATACCCTTGGGTAAGGTAGTGGACGTTGTGAGTAAGATCAACACGGGAGCAAAATACGACAGCAAAGCCTTTCAAAAATCGGTTGGCCTGAACGGAGTCGGCACAAAAGCAGTAAATGCCCTCAGTCATTATTTTAAAGTAACTGCTTTCAGGGATGGCAAACAAAAGACAGCGGAGTTTGAAAGGGGGATCCTATTAAAGGAATACAAAGAGACAAAAACAGACGAAACCAATGGGACATTGGTAAATTTTATTCCCGATGAAAAAGTATTCAAGAATTTTCATTTTATCAATGAATACCTGGACAACCAGTTTTGGAATTATTGTTACCTGAATGCCGGCCTCATCATTAATTTCAATAACAAGAAATATGTTTCAAAGAACGGCTTGCTGGATTTAATGCTTAGGCGTACAAATGAAGACGAACTGTGCTATCCCATCATTCATCTGAAAGGAGACGATATTGAAGTGGCCATTGCCCACAACAATGATTACGGAGAGGAGATATTCAGCTTTGTAAACGGCCAGTTCACGACCCAGGGGGGAACGCATCAGCAATCTTTCCGTGAAGCATTTGTAAAAGTAATCCGCGATTTTTATAAAAAAGATTACGATNNTTTGAGTCGCAAACCAAAACCAAGCTGGGAAGTCAGTACATGTCGGAAGGCGGACCCAGTATGAAGAATTTTGTTCATGATTTCCTGGCAAAAGAATTGGATAATTTTCTTCATAAGAATCCCTCTACAGCAGAAGCGCTGAAGAAAAGAATTGAACAGAGTGAAAGGGAAAGGAAGGACCTTGCCGGTATTAAAAAGCTTGCCAATGAGCGCGCAAAAAAAGCCAATTTACATAACCGAAAACTAAGAGATTGCAGGTTTCATTACAATGACGAAGCCACCGGTAAAGACAAGGACAATATCCTGGAAAAACAAAAAGAGAGCACCATATTTATCACGGAAGGAGATTCCGCAAGCGGCTCTATCACCAAGGTCAGGCATGTGGAAACGCAGGCGGTATTCAGTTTGCGGGGCAAACCCCTGAATTGCTTCGGTCTCACCAAGAAAGTCGTTTATGAAAATGAAGAATTCAACCTCTTACAGCATGCTTTGAACGTAGAGGATAACATAGAAGGATTGCGCTATAATAATATTGTTATTGCTACGGATGCAGATGTGGATGGGATGCATATCCGGTTGCTTTTGATGACATTTTTTCTTCAGTTTTTTCCGGATCTGGTAAAAAATGGTCATGTGTTTATCCTGGAAACCCCGCTGTTCAGGGTTCGAAACAAGCAGCAGTNNCCAAGCCGGAAGTCACCCGGTTCAAAGGATTGGGGGAAATATCGCCGGATGAATTTGCCCGGTTTATTGGGGCTGACATGCGGGTGCAACCAGTATTGATCATGCCAGAAACTCATATCCAGCAAATACTTGAATATTATATGGGCAAGAATACCCAGGAAAGGCAGGAATTTATTATCGACAATCTAAAAATTGAGATAGACGTGGCTGAACCGCCCCTTTAGAATTAAAAAGATTTGAGTATGCTTCATATTGTTTTTCAGCGCAAGGATATTGACGTTTTGAAACAGGCCATTGAACTGGATGCATCCCTGCAAGGTGAGGTTATCCAGATAGAAGATGATTTTGCCGTAGGCCCTGTCAAAGATATTTATTCAGAAGAAGGTTGGGAAGCGCGCAAACAATGGTGGAGGAAAGTATTGAAGGGGGGTGATTATGATGGAATTGCCGATGATGGCTCGGTTGCAAATGACAGTAAAACCTCAGCATTTCTTGTGGAAAGTTTAAGTAATAACCCTTCGGAAATTATCTGGATCTGGGCCGCACAGAACAAGCATGATGTATGCGGCTACTACTGGCTGATGAGTCAGCTAAGAGAATTCCAGGGAAGGGTCTTTATTTTATTTCTGAATAATCTCCCCTTTATTAGTGAAAAGGGTAATATTTTTTATCCGGTTAACCTGTTTGACATACCAGCCAAAGAATTTCTAAAAGCCAAAAAATTAGCAAGGCCGATTACCCCTGCTGAATTTGAAGTGGATTCGGATGAATGGGTAAGGCTTTGCAATGAAGACATGGGAGTCCGAATCCTGGAAGGCGGCAAAAAATTAGTGTCTAAGGAATATCATTTTTATGACGATGAAATTAAGAAATTTATTAAAGGCGATTGGATCCGGGCCAGTAAACTCGTCCATCAGTTTTTAGCAAAGGCAAACCAAATAACGGGGGACGCATACATTTTATGGAGGTTAAAACTGATTATTGAAGCCGGCGAAGTGGACGTTCAGGGTGAATTAAAAAATATGAAGGATTTTNNGATCTAAGTTGCAAAATATGTCGAAGAGCAAAAATAAAATAGAGGATTTTCACCAGATTGAATCGGGCCTTTCGGGCCAGTACAAAACATGGTTCTTGGATTACGCCTCCTATGTGATTTTGGAAAGGGCGGTTCCTGCTGTGGAAGATGGCCTCAAACCCGTGCAACGCCGCATTTTACATGCGATGAAAGAAATGGATGATGGTC
>PLCH01000368.1 GCA_003135585.1 Chitinophagaceae bacterium | reverse complement strand
TACAACTGTACACGACGCTAATGCATTTAACGCGGCAGCAATACTTCCCCATGCAGATAAAAAAATGATTGCTATCAGTAAACCAATAAGTCCTTTAGGTAAATAATCCAGCACAAATCTTAAGAAGATATAATTGGTATCGTTTATTTCCTGGGCGGGCAAAGCTTTAGATAAAATATTTTTATATGCGGTTTTTATGATAGCTTTTTCAGCGTTATTGTCGGGCTGCACTTTCGCGTAATTCATTTCCAGCGCTACAAGCGAATCTTTATAATGGGTTTTTTTTGCAAGTTCAATTTGTGTTTCGTTAAAATAAATAGGCGCGTTATGAAACTGGTAAAATGAGAACACCAACACACCCAGCAAAAGAATTAAAAATTGCATGGGAACTTTCACGAAGCCGTTCATCAGTAACCCCATCCTGCTTTCAGTTGTATTTTTTGCGGTCAAATACCTACCCACCTGCGTTTGATCCGTTCCAAAATAGGAAAGCGAGAAAAAAAATCCTGCAACCAATCCGCTTATGATATTGTATCGGTCTTTCCACTGAAAACCATTCTTGGAAAAGCCGGTTGTAATTACATTCAATTTTCCGGACGCCCCGCTTACTTTCAATGCATCCTGGAAACCAACATTGGGAGGCATTTTATGAACGATGTAAAAGCCGGCAATAAACATAGCCGAAAATATGATCCCCAACTGCAATTGCTGGGTATAGGCAACGGCTTTGGCGCCGCCACTGACCGTATAGATAATGAGGATTCCCCCCATGACAATATTGGTCCAGAAAATATCCCATCCCAGCACAGATGAAAGAATAATAGAAGGTGCATAAATACTGATCCCTGTTGAAAAACCCCTGGACAACAGGAAAAGAAAAGAGGTGAAAGTTCTTGTTTTTACATCAAATCTCTGTTCTAGAAATTCATAAGCCGTAAATACCTGCAGCTTTCTGAATATGGGAACAAAGCTTATACTGATAACGATCATCGCCAGCGGCAACCCGAAGTAATATTGCACGAAACGCATACCGTCCGTAAATGCCTGGCCCGGTGCAGATAAAAAAGTTACAGCGCTTGCCTGTGTTCCCATAATGCTTAGCAACACCAGGTACCAGGGCATGGACCTGTTGCTTAGGAAATATCCATCAAGATCCTTAGTTGTACGGCTCTTATACAATCCATAAGCTAGTATGACCAGTAAGGTAATTATCAATACTATCCAATCGGCCCGGCTCATGAAAAGTATTTGGTGAAGAAATAAAATAGAACAATCAACAGGAACAAAAACCCGGCTACCAGCAAATACCAGTAGTTCCAGTTCTTAAACAAGGGAGACTTTTCGTTTTGCTTATCCTCCATATACCCATCCTCATTTATTTTTTGAATCATTGTTTCTGCCGGCAATCAGGGAAGCGGCCAGTAAACCGATTACAAGACCAATTATTAACCCAATGGTGGCCTTTTTGATAAACCGGCCTACCAGTAAGCCTATGATGATTGCCGTTATAAATGCAATCTCCCTTCTTTGTTTCATAATCAATTTTAAAATCCTTTTGGATGATTTAAGGCAATAATATTGGCAATCAGCCGGTAGGCGCCGGGAACGCCCGCTGGTAATTCCCTGAAAAATACCAGTCCCGTGTACACAAACTTTCCCTTGCCAAAGGAGGATATGATCAAACTTCCTTTCTGCTCCTGTTCCCCGGGATCGTGCATCGATAAAACAGTTTCGAATTTTGCATCGGGTTGATCGGCAAAATAAATTCCCCTTTCCTGTACCCATCCTTCAAAGTCTTTGTCAGTGATCTTGTTTGGATAGTTCAATACGGGATGATCCGGCTGGAGAAAACTAATTTTTGCATTTTCATCTGTCACCCGGTTGCGGCTGATAACAAACGGATAGGGGCTGATTTTTGCTTTTACAGGACCGATTTGGCTGTTGGTATTGTATTGTACGACCAGGTTACCTCCGTTTTTCACATAATCCATCAATATATCATATTTTTCGGAGAGCCATTCGTGAATATTGTAAGCGCGAATGCCCGTGAGCACCGCGTCAAATTGTTTCAGGTTGACCGGGGTTATGTCCTTCTCCTTCAGCAATATCACCTCGTACCCCATTTGTTGCAGCGCCTGCGGCACTTTATCACCGGCACCTTCAATATAGCCGATCCGTTTACCTTCAATGCGAAGGTCCGCAACCACAAACTTTAGTTTGGAGTTGAGGAAATAATCAATCCTGGGTATATGATCGTAAGAAATGGTTTTTAATTCTTTTGCGGGTTCGGGTTTACCGTTTTGATCAAATAGGAGACTGGAAAAAAAAACAGCAGACTCCTTCTTAAGCGGACGGGCAGAATAAGTAAAAGTAGAATGGAAAAAATTCCCCAGTTTATTAATACTGACATTGTCCGTTTTACTTAGTGAAATAACCGGTTGAATATTTCCTATGCCCTGGATTTTTGTTATGATTTCAAAATTTTTTTCCTTGTTGGAAGTGAAAATAAGAAGGTCCGGATCAAACCGTCCGGTAGCAGGCGGTAACACTGTCAATGGTTCGTACAATTCTCCCTTTACCGGATCGGTAAACTTAAATTGGACTGGCCGCGTAAATGTAAAATCCATCCCTTGAACGCTTACTTGAAATTGCGCTTCAAAAGCGGGTTTACCCTGCGCCTCTCCAATCATAAGCTGATCTCTTACATTAAAAGAACCGGGTGACATGTCCTCTGCCAGCCAATAAGGCTGGGTAATCTCTTTATTTTTATCAACGAAAGTCGATTTTGTAATGAAATAATTCTTATTGGGGCTCAGATCTTGCTTTAGCAGGGTATCAAACCCATTTACTTTGATTTCATGGAGGGCAATATTTGCGCCGAGCCGGTTAATCATCCCGAAAACAATTTGCAAAGAATCTCCCTGCACCGTATATGGACTACCGACAGTAGCTTCCAACCACAGACCGCTGCATGCCTCGATCAACTGCTGCACTTCTTTTAATTTCTGTATTTTCCAATACCCGTCTTTTAAATTGGAAATCTCTTTGTACAAATCAACCAGAGCCTGAACAGATTTCTCGGGATGGGTGAGCGAATATTGCTGAATGATTTGATCCGTAATTGCCTCAATCTTTCCAGCACCTTCCACCCGGTCCCAGGAAGTAGGGACTTCATCCATCAAGTCCGCCTTCGGAGCATCGCCGGATACGGTAGTAAAATATTCAATTGCCTGCCCTCTCGACCTTGGCACGCCAAATCCCTGGCTTTTATGCTGGCTGCGGCTTTCGGCGGCTACCTCTCCAAAGCTTTTTCCCAAAACGGCGTTATAGACACCCACGTCAATTTTAAGTTGGTCTTCGCTGGTTGTATTCGCACCCCCGAAGTTAAAGGTGTTCCAGAGTAGCCGTTTTGGCTTCCAGGGCTTTACCCCATATTTAAATTGTTCCGGGAATCGATCCGCATCTCCTGCCGCTTCAAAGGCTTCTCGTGCAAGAACAGCCGAAGCAGAATGATGACCATGTCCCGCACGGCTAACTGCCGGGAAACGGGTAACAATTACGTCCGGTTGAAACCTGCGGATAACCCAAACAACATCACTCAATATTTTTTCTTTGCCCCAGGTTTGTAGTGCTTCTTCCGTTGTTTTGGTAAAACCAAAATCAAATGNNCAGACAACAGTTCCTGCGTGCGTATCAGGCCTAATTCCACACCCTGTTCATCACCAATCAGATTTTGTCCACCATCCCCCCTTGTCATGGATAAATATCCTGTCCTGTACAGCCTGCCTTTGGCAAGAAAAGCAAGCAGCCGGGTATTCTCGTCATCCGGATGGGCAGCAATATATAAGACCGAACCAAGTACATTTAATTTTTTTAATCGCAGGAATATTTCCGCACTGTTAAGCGATTGCGGCACCTGTGCAAACAAGGCAGGAAGTTCAACCAATAAACTCAAAAGCAATAATAGTATTTTCATTCGATAGATTTTATCTTTAATATCGGCAGATTTACCTGTTCAATTCTTCTTTGCTGAATTCAATGATTTTTTGAGGATCGTTAAAGTCACTGTACCTCATCCAAACCGGGCGAACGCGAAAATAAGTGATCCCAGGCCATTTCTCCCTTTGGAGTCCATCCGGAAAAGCCTTGAAATATATTTTTTTCAGGCTGGTGAGTTCCTCGCCCAGTGGTTCATCGGCGATGCCTTCAAATTGCAGGGTAATATAACCCTCCCAACCGATGACGAAAGCGGTCTTTGGATACCTCCTTAGATTTTGGCATTTTCTAGAAGTCTCGATTGTGTCAAAAATCAATTCCAACTTTTCTGTGACGGCAA
>PLCH01000625.1 GCA_003135585.1 Chitinophagaceae bacterium | reverse complement strand
GATCGCCCTTGAAGCGATGCGAATCGGGCTAAGGGGGGACACTTTTCATTTATTCCTTGATAAAGAAACCGTGAAATGAGAAAATTTGGCTTAATAGGATACCCTTTGAGCCATTCATTTTCCCAAAAATATTTTTCAGAAAAATTTCAGAAAGAGGGCGTAACGGATGCCGAATATGAAAATTTCCCCTTACCGGATTTACATTCTCTCGTTCCACTGCTTGCTTCATCGCCCAGCCTGGAAGGATTAAATGTTACCATACCCTATAAACAGGAGGTTCTTTCCTATTTAGATTTTTCTGATGAAATCGTGGAACAAACGGGTGCATGCAATTGCATCAGGATCCATAAGGGAAAGCTATACGGGTTCAACACCGACGTAACGGGCTTTGAACAATCCCTGCTAAAGAAATTACAGGCCTGGCATGAAAAGGCTCTGGTGCTGGGGACCGGTGGCGCCTCAAAAGCAGTACAATATGTTTTAAAAAAAAGGGGGATTGATTACAGTCTGGTATCACGCCGCGCGGGACAAGTAGGTAAAACCCTCACTTATGACCAGCTAGGACAGGAGCTGGTCCGTTCCTGTACTTTGATCATTAATACGACACCCCTGGGTATGTTTCCCCTGTTGGACGCATTCCCCCCGATCCCCTATGATGCGATTGGGAAAGATCATTTTTTGTTTGATCTTATTTACAATCCCCAAAAAACGCTGTTCCTGAAAAAAGGAGAGGAACAGGGAGCTGTAATTCAAAATGGCTTGGAGATGCTGACTATCCAGGCAGAAGAGAGCTGGAGGATTTGGAGGGATAGCGACCCGGTCATTTAAGCCAGCAGGAGCATCTTTAGTGCCTCCGGCATACTGGCAATTTTTTTCAGTTCATAATTAAAACAGACAATGCCTGTTTTTGCCTGAGCCACCAGGGTATCCTTTCCTTTCACCTGTTTCTCTAATTTATAATACAGTTCAAAGCCAGCTCTGGAGAATTCCGCGACGCCAACTGATACCCTAATTGTCTCCCCATAAAAAACCTCTGCTTTAAATTCAATTGCCACATCGCTCATGATCAGGCCAATCCCGTCAGCACCTAATTCCCGGGTGCCTTTTTGGGTGAGAAATTGCACCCTTGCCTCATGAATCAAAGACNNGCATGGTATCGTTGCCAACATGTCCGCCATAATTCAGGTCCGTTATGCGGATAGGGATATGGGTTACGAAAGATAGACTTTCGGGTAGCTCGACCTTAATTCTTGCCATGGGGAAATATTTTTTCTAAAAACCGGATTCTTTCAAAAACAAAACCAATTTATCAGCTGCTCTTTTGCGGTGGCTAAACTTATTTTTTTCATCCAGGTCCATTTCGGCAAAGGTTTTACCGGATCCGGCCGGTATAAAAACAGGATCATATCCGAAACCTCCGGACCCTCTGGGATCATAACTGATCGTCCCCTCACAAACTCCTTCAAACAGGTATTCTGAGCCTTTCCAGATCAAAGAAATTACCGCCCTGAACCTTGCTCTTCGGTCGGGTTCACCATCCAGCTTTTTCAATAGTTTTTTCAAATTTTTGTAAGAATCCTTTTCTTCCCCCGCATACCTTGCGAGTTTTACGCCGGGCTCTCCATTAAGGGCCCGTACTTCCAAACCGGTATCTTCCCCAAAGCAATTTAATCCGGTTAATCCATGCACTTTTCTTGATTTTTCCGAAGCGTTTCCCTCCAGGGTATCGTACGGTTCCGGTATATCAACATCAATACCTGCCTGGGCCAGGCTGATCACGTCTATCTGCCGGCCAATAGCCGATTGAATCTCGTTAACTTTATGCTGGTTGTTGGTTGCGAAGAGGATTGTTGTCATAGATCATACCCCAAACATAGCCCTCAAACAAACCCAAAGCTTGCTTTTTAATAATTTACCCTCTTCCGTATCCAGATTCAGCTTCTCCATCCCTGGCGCAAACAGGTAAATACAGTTGTCATAAGACTGTATTTTAAATGGAGGAATGTTAAAAGGCAATTTTATTCCAGTCGGTTCTACACCGAATAGTAACACGTGCGTTGGATGCAACCGAAGTTTTAATTCACTGATCTCCACTTTTGAGAGAGCATGATTTATGATAGCTGTGTCGTCNNATCAACGATGATTGCTATGTTTTTCAGGTTTTTGCCCAGATATGCATATGAATCCTTTCCTGGAGCCGAATCCTGCTGGATCAAGGTGTTTTTGTAGAGGTCTTCAATTATAAATCCGGGCAGTTGAACCGTATCTAAACTCATAAATGTATTTTCTTTTAGGGGATACTAACAAATGTTAGTTTATTTGCCACGGTTTTTTGCCGGCACAAAGAATGTTTGTTTATTTGCAATATCAAAATTAGTACTATGATCGATGCTATGGATATACAAATTACAAAAGCCAAAAGAAGTAAACTCAAGGACATCGATTTTAATGACCTGCCTTTTGGCAAATATTTTACCGATCATATGCTGGAGGCTGACTTCGAAGACGGTGATTGGAAAGCGCCAGTCATAAAACCATACCAACCACTGTTATTAGAACCTTCTCTTGCAGCCCTGCATTATGGGCAATCCATTTTTGAGGGGATAAAGGCGTATAAGAATAAGGAGGGAGAGGCCTTTATTTTCCGGCCCCGGGATAATTTTAAAAGATTTAATGTATCGGCTGAACGCATGCAGATGCCGGTGATCCCAGAGGAAATTTTTTTGGAAGGGATGCGCAGGCTGATAGCGCTTGATAAGGATTGGATTCCGGCAAAAGAGGATTATTCCTTGTATATCCGTCCACTCATGTTTGCCAGTGACCAATTGATCGGAGTAAAGCCCTCTGAATCATTTAAATTCATGATCCTGTTAAGCCCGACAGGCCCCTATTATTCGGCTCCCATGAAGATTTATGTGGAAGAAAAATACTCAAGGGCCGCTCCGGGTGGGGTAGGTTTTGCCAAGAATGCCGGTAACTATGGAGCCAGTATGCTCGCATCGGCAATTGCCAAAAAAAGAGGCTATGACCAGGTATTGTGGACAGATTCCGTTGAACACAAATGGTTGCAGGAAGTAGGAACGATGAATGTTTTCTTTATCATAGGCAGTAAAGCAATCACTCCTTCCCTTGAGGAAGGCACGATACTGGAAGGCGTGACAAGGGATAGTGCCATCACGGTATTAAAAGAAATGGGCCTCAGTGTGGAAGAGCGGAAAATAAGCATTGAGGAATTGATGGAGGCTCATAAGACAGGAAATTTAAAAGAAGCATTTGGTACTGGGACAGCGGCTACTATTTCAATGATCAAAGAACTGAGGTATAAGGACTCGGTCATTCACTTCAATACGGATGGCTGGAAAACGGCCCCGGAATTGAAGAAAATACTGAAAGATATCCGGGATGGAAGCAGGGAAGACAGGCATGGATGGAAGTTTGCCGTCTAAACACCCGTTTTCCAAAATTAGATTTCCAAAATTTGGTGATTCCCCAGCGGAAAGTTACCTTTGCCGTCCCAAAAATAAACAGGTTCAGAATGCCTACCATACAACAATTAGTAAGAAAAGGAAGGGAGATTATCAGGGCAAAGAGTAAATCGAGGGCGCTGGATTCATGCCCGCAACGCCGTGGAGTCTGTACCCGTGTGTATACAACAACGCCAAAAAAACCGAACTCGGCTTTGCGTAAAGTAGCCAAAGTCCGGCTGACCAATAAAGTGGAAGTGATTGCTTATATACCCGGAGAAGGGCATAATCTGCAGGAACACTCAATCGTTCTGATCCGTGGCGGCAGGGTAAAGGATTTGCCCGGGGTGCGTTATCATATTGTGCGCGGTAGTCTGGATACGGCAGGTGTTAAGGATCGTAAAAAAAGCCGTTCCAAATATGGCACCAAGAAAGAAAAAGCAGGTGCGAAAGCAGCTAAAAAATAATTATAAATTGTAATTACTCCGAATAATGAGGAAG
>PLCH01000115.1 GCA_003135585.1 Chitinophagaceae bacterium | reverse complement strand
GCCTTTATGACCAGGGTAGCTTTGGAAGCTGAGAAGATGAACCATCATCCATTATGGACAAATGTTTATAACAAAGTGGAAGTCTGGCTTTCTACACACGATGCCGGAGATATCGTAACAGAAAAGGACCGGAAATTGGCTAAGAAAATTGATAAACTGGTTGAATAATGCTGGAAATTGCATGGCGGAATTAAACCGTTTTTCCTGCAGGCTGGCCGAATGCAATAGCGATTGCCATTTAAGATGAATGGATTTGGCATTCTTTCCGGTAGAATTATTGAATGAAGTTTGTAACTGAAACAGTGGCCTCTTTGTTTTCCGTGATCCGTCCGATGGGTTGCGAAAACGCAGAAAGTCCATGCTTTTCTAAAACACTTTTTACTTCTTGGCCCTCAGAGGCTGCGACGGCGATCAGAAGGCCACCGCTGGTTTGGGGATCTGCAAGGATGGCTTTTTGATAGGCCAGGTCGCGATTGGAGGCAAATGAAATTTTACTTCCGTAGCTTTCCCAATTGCGCCCGGTACCTCCGGGAAGAGAATGCAGGTCAATATAAAACCTTAAGTTATCAATGATGAGAGGGATCCTCTCAAAGTTCAATTCGGCGCTCAGTCCGCTTCCTTCGGCCATTTCCAGGAGGTGACCCAATAGTCCGAATCCGGTTATATCCGTGAGGGCGGTTACCGCCTTTAATTTGCCCAGCGCTTCGCCAACTTTGTTAAGCTGAATCATTTGTTTCGCAGCTATTCCTTTATGTTCTTCCCGTAGTAACCCTTTTTTTTCGGCTGTGGTTAATATTCCAACTCCAAGAGGTTTGGTAAGGAATAACAGATCTCCTTGTTTTGCCTCATTGTTTTTTTTAATGTGATCCACTGCTACCAAGCCACTTACCGCAAGCCCAAAAATTGGTTCCTGGGAATCAATACTATGCCCTCCGGCCAGGGGAATTCCTGCCTCCCTGCAAATGTGGCGGCTGCCCTCCNNATTGCTGGCTACAGCTGCCGGGATTTTTTCTACGGGCCAACCCAATATGGCGACGGCGAGTATGGGTCTGCCCCCCATCGCGTATACATCACTGATAGCATTGGCGGAAGCAATGCGGCCGAAATCATATGGGTCATCCACAACCGGCATGAAAAAATCGGTGGTGGAAATAAGGGCCTGGCCATTCCCAAGATTGTAAACAGCTGCGTCATCCCTGCTGTGATTGCCAACTATCAGCTTATCATCATCCGGAAAACTGAAATTGGATTGCAGGATTGTTTCCAGGACCCCAGGAGAGATTTTGCATCCACAACCTGCACCGTGAGAGTACTGAGTGAGCTTTATATCATTTAATGGGTTCATTTATAAGCGCATTTAAATTCATTAGTTTTCGAGTATTGGCAAAAACATCAATTTTTTCAAATGCTAATTTTTGCAGCTGCTCCTTGTAGCATTGCCGGTTATCCAACCCATTGAGATAGCATTTGTCATAGTACCTGAGCAAAACACGGAAACATTCTTTTACATTATCTTCCTGAAGAAACCGGATGGCATTTTTTGTTTCAAGTCCCCCTAGCCTTTTTTGAATTCGCAGGATCCCATTCGCTATTTTTTCTTTGTCCCCGTTTCCATATTCCTCTGTGATATGGGTCAGTCTTTCTTCAAAAGGAATTTCCAGGAAATACAAAGGAGATACACGCATTTTTTTCCATATCTCCTGCGGGATATTCAGGAGACCGATTCTCTGACTCTCATCTTCTATCCAGGTATTTCCNNGGTCCCTAGCTTTCTAAATTCAATGGCTAACCTGTTCTCAAACATTTCCTGGGATGGTTGCGATATCCCTTCCAGGGCACCAAAAGCCGATCCTTTGTGCTGAGCGATATCTTCCAGGTCAATAATTGATTCATCCTGTTTTTTTAATTCTTTCAATACTCTTGTCTTTCCCGAACCCGTGAACCCCCCCAATATTTTAAAATGCAGTGGTTGTGTGAATGTTTCAAGCACATAATGACGGAATTTTTTATATCCTCCGTTTAATGTATAAACCCTGTAACCGTATAAATCCATCAGCCAGGCAACCCCGGCACTTCTCATCCCACCCCGCCAGCAGTGAATAAGGATTATTTTACCTTTTCCAGCAAAGCTTTCAACCTCTTCCACCATCTTGCTCATTTTCTGACCAAAAATATCCAGCCCGGTTTTAATGGCAGTTTCACGGCTTTGTTGCTTGTACAGGGTGCCAACTATTTTTCTCTCTTCATTACTAAAGAGGGGAAGATTATGAGCACCGGGAATATGTGCGTGCAAATATTCACCCGGGCTGCGGACGTCCACCACCGGCTGGGATTTTGATAGGGAAAGAAAATCTTCTATGTTCAGTTTCTCAATAGCCATTTTTTTGAACTACCCAACCGGGTTTTTTGTTTCAGGAACCTGCTCGCCTTTCTGAAGACTTATTTTGATCTCCACGTAAAGGATCGCTAATTACTGAGGATCTAATTTGGTCATTTCAAATACCAGCAAAATTTATGACAGAATATAACTTTTAGCCCGGGACAGGCTCGGGCGCATTGCCTTGAATTTTGCAAATATAAACGCAGTGCGAATTCTAAATTTTATAAAAGTCCAAATACCAGCTGATCAAATTCGGTGATTTATACCGGAATACTGCAAGCCCAGGATAAATTATATTAAAAAACCACCCTTACAGGTGGCTTTTGTTACAAACAATTTTATATGCAAAGTTGTGAGCTATTATCCGTTCATGCTTGCAAGAAATTCCTCATTGCTCTTGGTACCCCTCATTCGTTTGAGTAACTCATTCATCGCTTCTTCTGTGTTCATGTCATTCAGGAAAACACGCAGCAGGTTCATCCGCTGAAGGACATCTCTTTCCAACAACAGGTCATCCCTTCGGGTTGAAGAGGCGACCAGGTCAATGGCAGGGAAAACGCGTCTGTTCGACAAGCGGCGATCCAGTTGTAATTCCATATTACCCGTACCCTTAAATTCTTCAAAGATCACTTCATCCATTTTAGAACCGGTATCAATTAATGCAGTGGCCAGAATGGTCAGTGAACCCCCAAATTCTATTTTTCTTGCGGCGCCAAAGAATTGTTTTGGTTTCTGCATGGCATTTGCTTCAACGCCACCGCTCAAAACCTTGCCCGAAGCAGGTGCTACCGTATTGTGAGCACGCGCCAGGCGCGTGATGGAATCCAAGAGAATGACCACATCATGACCGCACTCCACCAGGCGTTTTGCCTTTTGAAGGGCCATCGTGGAAACCTTTACATGCTTTTCGGCAGGCTCGTCAAAAGTTGAAGCGATTACTTCTGCCTTTACACTGCGTTCCATATCAGTTACTTCCTCCGGGCGTTCGTCCACCAGGACGATCATCAGGTAACATTCAGGATGGTTGGCGGCAATAGCATTGGCCACTGCCTTCAGCAACATGGTCTTACCTGTTTTTGGTTGCGCTACGATCAAACCACGTTGTCCCTTTCCGATGGGTGTAAAAAGGTCCATGATACGTGTAGAATAATCGTTCGGAGTAGTAAAGAGATTTAATTTTTCAAATGGAAAAAGAGGTGTCAAATAATCAAACGGAACCCTGTCACGCACTTCTTCAGGCCCTTTGTTATTGATCGTTTCGACTTTCAATAAAGCAAAATATTTTTCGCCTTCTTTCGGAGGTCGCACGGCACCATATACGGTATCTCCCGTCTTTAAACCAAACAACTTAATCTGGGAAGGAGAAACATATACATCATCGGGGGAAGATAAATAATTGTAATCGCTGCTTCGTAGGAAACCATATCCATCCGGCATCATTTCGAGAACACCTTCTGCCTGGATAATCCCATCAAATTCAATATTGAAAGTATCGTTGCGCCTTTGGGGGTAAACTTTATTTAGCTGGGAATCGCTTTCCTGTCTGTTTGATTCCTGTGATGATTCCGATTCTTCTTGTGATTGTTCTTCATTCGCTTCATTTTCCTGACTATCCGTCTGCTGGTCCTCATCTTCGTCTTCCTGTTCAGGTTGTTTTTTGGCAACCGGAACCATTTCATCGCGGTCGTCTTTTTTCTTTATATTTTTCTTGATAACAGGCTTTTCATCTTTTTTCCTAAATTCTTTTTTCAATTCAGGCTTTTTGTTTTTATCATCTCCGCTTTCCACAATTGCCTCTTCATTGGAATTGGAAG
>PLCH01000228.1:5474-6643 GCA_003135585.1 Chitinophagaceae bacterium | reverse complement strand
GGCATGAACGGTCTGAATTTCTTAAAACAACTGAGGACTCCGCCTCTAATCATTTTAACAACGGCTTATCCAAATTATGCGCTTGAAAGCTATGAGTTCAATGTAATTGATTATTTATTAAAGCCGATTTCATTTGAAAGATTTCTAAAAGCTATTAACAAAATAATTGATAACCGGCTTTTTTCAAATATCAACGCNNCGCGTGGTACAAACGACTCGTTTTCAGATCATATTTTTATCAAATCCGGCAATAAATTCTTTAAGGTAAAATTTTCAGAAATTATTTATATCCAGGGCATGAGAGATTATCTTAAGATTCATACGGCTGACTATAAACTGGTGACCCATCAAACCATGAATGATATTGAAAAAACCATACCGGCAAAAATGTTTCTGCGGGTACATAAATCATATATAGCCGCGATTCTTCACATAAAAGTCATCTTTGGGAATTCAATAGAAATCGACAATACCACCATTCCGATCGGCGAAAGTTATAAAAATGCCGTAATGAATCTTATCGGCAGAAAAAACTGACCATCCTATAGAGCTCACTCATCTGCTGCAAATAACCTGTCGGGAAGCTGACTTTGCGCATTTGCTCCCATTTTCTTAAGCTCTTCCACCCGGTTGATGATANNGGCCGGTGGCCATTTGTTTAAAAGCGGTTTCATAAGCAGTGTTTGCTTCTGTGATTTTTTTGCCAACCGTTTCGAGGTTATTCAGAAATCCGGTAAATTTATCATACAGGGCCCCTGCCTTTTCGGCTATATCTATGGCATGCCTGTTTTGGCGTTCCACCTTCCAAAGATCTGCCACAATTTTAAGTACGGCAAATAAGTTGGTGGGGCTTACCAGCAGTATTTTCTTGTCATATGCGTATTTCCACATCAGCCCGTCCGTCTTCACCGCTTCAAGAAACGCAGGCTCAATTGGAATGAAAAGCAATACATAGTCCAATGCGCCTGCATATTTTGGATAGTTTTTCCGGCTCAGGCCGTCAATATGGGTGCGCATGGATCGGGCGTGTTCCTGGAGCCATTTTTTTTGGTCATCCGCCCCCTCCGAAACAATATATTGCTCCCATGCAACAAGGGATACTTTAGAATCGATGATCACTTTTCGCTGGTCAGGATAATAAATGGTAATGTCCGGCTGCAACCCTTTTG
>PLCH01000228.1:0-5449 GCA_003135585.1 Chitinophagaceae bacterium | reverse complement strand
AGATGTAAGGTTATTGGCTTCCTGGCTTACTAACTGGCTCATTTCTATCAATCGCTGCACTTCTCTGCCCAGGGAAAAACGTTCTTTGCTCTCTTTATCATAGGTGTCTTCTACTTTTTGTTTGAAATCGACCAGCTGTGCTTTCAATGGAGAGAGGATCGCGTTCATTTTTTCCTCATTGAGCAGGGTAAACTTCTGCGTTTTTTCTTCCAGGATCGTTTGTGCTAAATTCCTGAATTCTGACTTGAAACGGTCCCCGAGTTCCTGCATTTCTTTTTTTTGCGTTTCTAGTTTTTCCTCCGCTGCCTGAAATTTGGCCTTGAAAAGTGCAAGCTGGTTTTGGAANNGCGTTTGGATACGGCATTTTGTTCATTCAGAAACTGGCATTCAATTTCAGTTCGGTGGTATTTCTCCATGAGGGATTCTTTTTCCAGGCGAAGGTTTTTATAGTCGGTTTGTAACTGGACCAGGACCTGAAATTGCTGTTGGAGACGCTCATTGGCGACCGCCAGTTTTTGGACTGAGGAAGCACGAAGCAGCATCCAAACAATAAATGCAGCAAACAGAATGGCTGATAGGAGCAGGATAAAAATTTGAGTTGTCAATTATTTTTCAAAGGTGTTTATTAAATTCAATCCCGGGATGATCCTTGCCAAACTGGATTTCCCATTTTTCCATTTGTTGTAATATCTGGTAAGAAGACAGGATATCGCCTGCAAAAGGGATTTGTTTTTCCTCCAGTCCGTTGCTCTTCCCCTGGAGAAGCAAATAGGCATTATTGGCTAACTGATCATCGCTTATATTGTCCTCGCCCAAGGACTTATAGTACCTGATCTGCTGAATAAGGTCTTTCTTTAGAGAGAGCGAAACCTTTTTCGCTAACCCCAGATCACCGGCCAGGTAACAGGCTTCCAGAAATTGGGTTGAAATAATATCATGCTGGTTTCCCCGGTTGCTGACCATTCCGTATGGGAAATTTGATTCTTTCACATTTTGGTCAAATTTTTCCAGGATCTGGCGGGCAAGTTCTTTTTTACCAGTCTGAATAAGGCTTACAGCCAATTGGGCGTGTGCTAACCGGATAATATTCAGCCGACGCCTATTCTCTTCATCATAATAAATGCCATTTTTATCCGCATTCCCATAGACAAATTTCTCCATCATATTCTTAAATGCCAGCCCGTCGTCAAAAGACTGATTCTCCACCGGCACCAAACGGTAACAGAGACCGGTAGATCTCACGTATTTATCAAGTCCGAGGTTATTGAGATCCTGCCTAGAAGTAAAACATATCGGGCGCTTCCAATGATTGGATGCGATAAGGGAAAGAATGGTCAGGTCACTTTTCAGAATATAATTCCTTTTTGGAATGTCGAGGTGCAATTCATTTACAATCTGGTCGGCCTCGTGAACTGTGCCATCTGCTTTAACTGCATTTATATCCACGGGTACGCTTAATTTTCTTACGGGTAATAAATTTAATATTTCGCCTTCCTCCGTCTGACTGCTGAATTTTGGATCATCACTGCCAACCACATTCTTTAGCATATCATATAAATCGTAATATTTATCCTGGCTGAAACCTGGTAACTTATCCGTGCAATAAATGATATCCCGTTTATTTCCCATTATTTGTTCGGGGGTAAAAATAATATCTGCCGGCCCGGCCTGGTTAATTTTATAACGCAGTTGGTTCATATACCAATCCGATCCAATGAGGGTGTTAATAACCACCCTGACGTCAGGGCGTATACCTTCCACTTCCTGCGCATACCACAAGGGATAGGTATCATTGTCGCCAAATGAAAACAAGATAGCATTAGGCGGACAGCTTTCCAGATAATNNGGGGGTAGGTATCGTTATCTTCTGCTGAGATCAGTATGGCATTCCGCGGACAACTTTCCAGATAGTCTTTTGCCATATCCCTGGCCAGGGTTTTCCGGCTACGGTCATGATCATCCCATTCCTGGCTGCACATAAGTACAGGCACGGCTAAAAAGCATAAACCTGCCGCGTAATAATTGGCAACGGAAGTCCTGGCAAATTTTTCAATCAGTTCTTTTATGGCTATTGTCCCCAGGCCGATCCAGATAGCAAACGCATAAAATGATCCCGCAAAAGCATAGTCACGCTCACGGGGTTGCATACCTGCCTGGTTCAGGTAGATAACTATAGCAATACCTGTGAAAAAGAAAAGCAGCGCCGCTACCAAAAAATCATTCTTTTTTCGCCTGTATTGAAAGATCAATCCGGCCAATCCCAAGATTAGCGGTATCATAAATAACCTGTTGTAGGATTTATTGTTGACATGGATACTGTCAGGAAGTTTGCTTTGATCACCATACAGCGAATTGTCGATTAAAGGAATTCCACTTATCCAGTTGCTATCCCTGATATTCCCGAATCCCTGAAGATCGTTTTGTTTGCCAGCAAAATTCCACATGAAATAACGCATATACATCCACCCCAGCTGGTATTTGGTAAAATACTTTATATTATCAGCCATGGTTGGCTGATCTCCTTCACCTAAACCGGTAAACTGACGATACATATCTATTTCTCCCCTTGTATTATCGCTATTCCACATGCGGGGAAAGAAATGTGATGAGGGTGTATTGTTCCAATCCTCGGCGATCACTTTTCCCGGGACTAAATATTTGTCTTTTCCTTTGACATATAAATTACCACCGTCGATACGGGGCGGCTGATCAGTGAAATCGGGACCGTATACGATCGGCCAGTCACCATATTGTTCCCTCCCGAGATAACTGGCCAGGCTGACAGGGTTATCGACATTGAACATATCAATAGCAGGGTCTGCATTTGAACGGATCATGGTGGTTAAATAAGTCGAATAGCCCAGCAACATAAATGCAAAGCTCCAGAGCCCCAGTCTTAGGTGAAGATATTTTTTTCTTTGGGCATAACGGATACCCATATATATTACGCCGGTAAGTAATATAAAAAAGAAACTGAAGCCCATGAAAAAGGGCATGCCAAGATCATTGACAAAATGAATATCAAACCAACCGGCTCCTTTAATGGTATACTGGACAACAAATTTCTGAACAAGTCCGGTCAGAACACAGCCGATTAGAAATGCCATTAAGGTTCCCCTGGCACTCGTTTTGTATCGCTTGAAATAATAAACCATTACGATGGCGGGAATTGTCAGCAGGTTGAGTAAATGGACGCCGATAGAAAGGCCCATCATATAAAAAATAAAAACAAGCCATTTATCTGCCCCTGGGCGATCGGCCCTATGTTCCCATTTTAAAATTGCCCAGAAAACCAAGGCAGTAAAAAAAGCCGAAGACCCATAAACTTCCCCTTCCACCGCGCTGTACCAGAATGAATCGCAAAACGTATAGGCTAATGCGCCGATCACGCCTGCGGACATAACCGTAAAAATTCCCTGCCGGCTAAGCGACTCTCCGTTTTTCTGGCAAAGCTTTCTTGCAAAATGAGTAATGGACCAGAATAAAAAAAGTATGGTGAACCCGCTTGCCATTGCGCTCATGAAATTTATCCCTCGCGCAGCAGTCAGGGGGTTATCACCGAAGAGGATGATAAAAAATCTGCCCATGAGGACAAATAAAGGAGCGCCGGGGGGATGGGGGATTTGTAATTTATAGCAGCTTGAAATAAATTCACCGCAATCCCAAAAACTACCCGTGGCTTCCATGGTCAGGATGTAAACGGCACAAGCGATCAGGCAAACGATCCATCCAACAAGATTGTTTGTTCTATTATAGTTCATATGATTGGTTTCAATTGTGGAGGTTTGCAAGATCCCCAAACCGTTCATTTAACCCTTACTTAAGTTTGTTTACCAGTTCATGATAATAATGAACAATTTGTATGACATCACCCGCATTGTTTTCCCAATTTGCCTCATGCTCAATGGCAAAGCTACCTTTATATCCTTGCCGTTTCAGCTCCTGGAATACAGCCAGCATATCAATAACCCCGTGTCCGGGGATGGCATCATCTGCGTCCACTTTTCCGAAAGTAGTAACGTCTTTTAAATGGACATTCCAAATATGGCCATTTAATTTTTTCAGGCAATCAACCACATTCAAACCGTTTCTAGCCCAATGCCCGAGATCCGCGCAGGAACCGATATTTGGATGCCCTTTCATGGCTGCAATCACCGAATCAGGATTCCAATAGTGCGCAGGCTTGGGATGGTCGTGAATGGCAATGCGTATATGGTATTCCTCCGCAAGCCGGTCAACATAATTCCATTGGTTATCTTTTGGTTCCGCTACTATAATGGGGATTCCCATTTCCTTTGCAAAATCAAAGAGTTTTTTCCATCCCTCTTCGTTAGCTGCTTCAGTGACGCCGAAGGCGTTTATTGTCATCCCCTTGCTCTTGACATATTCCTTGACTGATTTCCTATCTTCAGCGCTCATCCCTGGGCCAAATCCGCCTTTCCATTTACCTCCTAAGGCTTGTCCGGGAAAAGCCTGTATGACTTTTATACCACAGCTGTCAGCTTTTGCCACGGCATCATGAAATGTAAAAACACGAAATGTCCACAATTGCAAACCGATCGACCAATCCCTTGCAGGATTTGCCGGTTGAGCTAAAAGTGCTGCCGAAATGAAAAGGCCCATAAGACATGTAAAGATTTTTTTCTGCATGGCAAGTAGTTTTGATTAAATAGACATCGAAGTTAATTGTACCCTACCAAAGAACTAAAGACAAGTCCCTATGAAGTTTTTGTGTCCGGTACTGACAACAAACATACTAAGTTATTTTGAAACAGCATTCTCCTCCTCCTTCGGTCCCAAAAGGTAGAAGCCTGCAGGTTTTAGGGCGCTTTGATGGAAAACTTCCATTTAATCTTGCCGGTCCCCGCAATCTCCAAATTGATTACCTTGAAGACATAAACTAATTGTGTATATGAAACATTATTTTTTAGTCCTATTTACCTGCGGGCTTACAATTTTGTGGTATAGTAAATCCTTTGCCCAAAAGGAAAACTGGAAATCTTTATTTAACAGCAAAGATCTTTCAGGGTGGGATACGTATTTGGGACCCGGTTTTGATTCTGCAGGAAATAAACGGAATGGACCACCGGTCGGCCTGAATACAGATCCAAGGCATGTTTTCAGCGTAGTGGAAGAAAACGGTGAAAAAATGATTCGTATTTCAGGAGAGGAATTTGGGGCGATTTCAACCATTGGAGAATATGAGAATTTTCATCTGCAGCTTACATTTAAATGGGGTTCTTTGACATGGCCTCCGAAAAAAAATAAGAAGAAAGACAGTGGCCTACTTTACCACTCGGTAGGACCTTATGGGGCGGACTACGGGGCATGGATGCGATCCCAGGAATTCCAGATAGAGCAAGGAAATTGTGGTGATTATTGGGGTGTGGCAGGTGGTATGGAAGACATAACCGTGATAAAAAAATCAGACAGCGAGTATGTTTACAAT
>PLCH01000098.1 GCA_003135585.1 Chitinophagaceae bacterium | reverse complement strand
GTCTTTCTGTCACGCCAATAGAGGTCATTGGGCCATTTTATATACAGGTCATCCTTAACATATTGCTGTAAAAAATCATGGCAGCCAACAGCTAAAGCCATGCTCAGAGAAAATTGCTTCGATGGCTGCAGGAAAACGGGTTGTAATACAATGCTTAGGGTGATATTTTCACCCTTCGGGCTAGTCCAGCTTTTGCCTCTCTGCCCTTTCCCTTCAAATTGTTCAAGGGCCATGTAGACCGTACCATGCAAAGCCAATCCTGCATGAATCTGGGCCATGGCATAGTTGTTGGTGCTATCAACCGATTCCAATTCAATAAATTGACAGCCAATGGATGGCCTGGAATCGGGAGAAAGGTTCATATCAGGATGTGACAAAAGATTACTATTTTTGGGCAGTGCGAAATTAGAACTAATGCTGACTTCACACATGGGTATATAAAAAATTTATCATCAAAACGATTTGATTATTGGAACAACTTTCTATGCTGGCTACCCTGAAACGTAAAAGTGCAGTGCGGTTAACAAAAAATTCGAAGCTTCTCAAAACTATTATACAAGCTATCCAGGAAAAGAAAGGTGAAAACGTTGTATCACTTGACTTAAGAAAAATCCACGAAGCCGTTGCAGATTTTTTTATTATTTGTGAAGCCGGCAGTCATACCCAGGTAAAAGCAATAGCCGATTTTGTAGAGACAACAGTCAAAAAAAACTGTGAAGAACTTCCCTACAAACAGGAGGGGAAGCAGGCATTACAGTGGGTTTTGATTGATTACGTAAATGTCATTGTTCATGTGATGTTGCCGGAAAGCAGAAACTTTTATAAACTGGAGGATTTGTGGAGCGACGCACCTCTTGAAGAACATGCCGGATAAAGCTGTCTTAAGGTTGGTTGGAAAGTTTAGGGATCTTTTTTAAACCTTTTGGGTTTACTAAACATTAATTAGAAAATACAGGAGACGAAATACAATATGCCACAGGAAAACATGAAACAAAACGATAAATCCAACTTTCCAAGGTTTAGACCGAGGGGGGAAGATGATAATAATACTCCAAGAAAAGGCCCCAAATTCAGCATATACTGGATATGGGGGATTATAGCAGCCGTTTTACTTGGATTCAATTTCTACGGAGCTTTCACACCGGACGCACACNNGGATTTCCGCGTCAATATGCTCGAAAAGGGGGACGTCGCCAAGCTGGTGCTTGTTACCAACAAGAATTTGGTAAGGGTTTATATCAAGAAAGACAGTCTGGATAAGCCTTATTATAAGGATAAATTGGGAAAAAGTTTACCGGTAGCTAAAGTTGAAGGTCCCCATTTTGATTTCCAGGTTACAAAGATTGATGAATTCGAAAAACGCCTTAATGATTTTTTTGCAAAAAACCCCTCCCTCGAGGTACCTTATTCTCCGGTTCAGGAAGGGGAATGGTTTGCGCCTTTGCTGCAGATCATCCTGCCGATCCTGATCATACTTTTGATATGGGTGATGCTGATGCGGAAAATGGGAGGCCAGTCAGGCAGTGGAGGCCCGGGGGGCATATTTAATATTGGTAAATCCAAGGCCACCCTTTTTGATAAAGGGGCAAAAGTCAATATAACTTTCAACGATGTGGCCGGTCTGGATGAAGCCAAAGTGGAGGTTATGGAGATTGTTGATTTCCTGAAGAATCCGAAAAAATATACGGCCCTCGGCGGTAAAATACCTAAAGGCGCTCTGCTGGTGGGTCCTCCGGGAACCGGGAAAACGCTTTTGGCAAAGGCTATGGCGGGCGAAGCACAGGTCCCTTTTTTCTCTATGAGTGGTTCGGATTTCGTTGAGTTGTTTGTAGGAGTAGGAGCCAGCAGGGTACGTGACCTCTTTAAGCAGGCAAGGGAAAAAGCACCCTGTATTATTTTTATTGATGAAATTGATGCTATAGGCCGAGCAAGAGGCAAAAATGCCATTATGAGCAACGATGAGAGGGAAAGCACTCTGAACCAGTTGCTTGTGGAAATGGACGGCTTTGGGGGCGACAGTGGGATTATCATTTTAGCGGCAACCAACCGTCCGGATGTTTTAGATNNATACTGCCCTTTTGCGCCCGGGCCGCTTCGACAGGCAGATATCGATTGATAAACCTGATCTGAAAGGCAGGGAGTCGATTTTCAAGGTCCACCTTAAACCCATTAAGATCTCGAGCAAGCTGGATATTCATAAGTTGGCCGAACAGACACCGGGGTTCGCCGGTGCTGATATAGCCAATGTTTGTAACGAAGCTGCCCTGATCGCTGCAAGGAAGGGTAAGGAGAGTGTGGAGATGGATGATTTTCAGGATGCGGTGGACAGGGTGATCGGGGGCCTGGAAAAGAAAAACAAGATTATTTCTCCGGAAGAAAAAAGGATTATTGCCTACCATGAAGCAGGGCACGCCATCTGCGGTTGGTTCCTTGAACATGCCTATCCTTTGTTGAAAGTTACCATTGTGCCAAGGGGTGTGGCTGCTTTGGGTTATGCACAGTACACACCGAAAGAACAATACCTTTATAATACAGATCAGTTATTTGATCAGATTTGTATGACCCTGGGTGGTCGTGCCAGTGAGGAGTTAAATTTTAAGAAAATTTCCACAGGAGCCCAAAATGACCTTCAGCAAATAACCCGTATTGCTTATTCCATGGTAACCGTTTATGGCATGAATGAAAAAGTAGGCAATGTGAGCTTTTATGATCCGGCACAGGAGAATTCTTTTACCAAGCCGTATTCGGAGGAAACTTCCAAACTTATAGATGAAGAAGTCCGCAAACTTATTGATAAAGCGTATGAGCATACCAAAGAACTGCTGAGGCAAAAATCAAAAGAAGTTGAAAAGTTGGCAGAAGCGCTGCTGGATAAGGAAGTTTTGTTCCAGAGTGACGTGGAAGCCCTGATTGGAAAAAGACCCTATGAAGAAAAAAGAGCTTTGGACGTTTCGGATCATTCCGAGCATAAAAATGTGCCCAGTGAAAACGGAACCCCGAGCGGGATATCGGTTATTCCGCCCGCAGCTACCGAAGACGTGAAACAATGAAAATATCACCTGCCAAGGAAAATATTCTCAAAAAAATAAGAAAGGCGTTGATTCATCCAACGCCTCTTCCTTTTCCACAAAGCGAAGGTCACAGTTCTGTATTCCGACCGGTTCAGCAGNNCGGAATTTGCAGAACAATTTTCAAAATTGCAGGGTAAATTTATTTTCTGTGTCAATGGAGACGAATTAGCCTCCCAGTTACATAACCTGGTCAGACTGAATCACTGGAAAAATATATATTGCCGGGAGGATAAATTCAAAACACTATTCAGCAAAAATACCGATGCAGTTTTTTCAGCCGAAGATCTCGGTGGATGCGAAGCCGCCGTAACTTCCTGTGAATTGTTGATAGCCAGGACGGGAAGCATTGTTATGAGCAGTTTCCAGCAAAGTGGCAGGACAGTCAGTATTTATGCCCCGATACATATATGCATCGCCTATACCAGGCAATTGGTAAACGATATCAGGGAAGGCCTTCAACTGTTAAAAGATAAATACCAGGACAATTTACCATCCCTTATCACTTTTGCAACAGGCCCCAGCCGGACTGCCGATATTGAAAAGACCCTGGTAGTAGGAGTGCATGGTCCGAAAGAAGTCTATGTTTTTTTAGTCGATCAGGAATAACTCCAAACCAATAGATCGTACCCTGGTTTGCAGGGTGGCGTGTTCAGCCAAAAGTCCGCACAATCATTTACTTTTTTATAGAATTTGCCGGGATTTGTTGGTTTATCCAAAGTAAGCAAATCCATAATCGGAAGAATGTCCAAAAAGCCAGGGAAATTTGTAAATGGAATTTCAGCAGCAATTTGATCGAAGTATGCAGGGTATAAAAAAAAATAATATTTTCAAATCTTCGGGGACCGCGGCAAAATTATTTGTCTATGGAACCCTCAGAAATGCCTACAGTCACCAATTACACCATATTCTAAGCGATAAGTTTGAATTTATTGGCGAAGGCTCGATCAGGGGAATTTTGTATGATATCGGCCAGTACCCGGGGGCTGTTATTTCCATGTCCGCCAAAACTAAAATCGTCGGTGAAATATATCAGGTTAAGGACAAGGATACCATTTACTCTGCGCTAAAAATACTGGATGCTTATGAAGGATATGATGGAGCTGATTTAACCGGTTCCGAGTTTATCCGGAAAAAAAAGTTCGTGAAATTAAATAATGGCAAACGGGTACTTTCCTGGATATATATTTATAACGCTCCTGTAAGTGATAAGCATCTTATAAGGAGTGGAGATTTTATTCATCATATCTCGACCAAAGAATCACCCTAAATATCATATGGCTATATTTGCGGATGCAAATTCCGCCTGGGAAGAAAATATATTTTTTATCGGACTTTCATTTGGGCGCGCCGAACCATGCCGTTAGTCTTGAAAGGGAGAAGCGTATCATTCAATTCCTGGAAGATATCAAAGAAAAAGCTGCAGCAATTGTTATCGTCGGTGATTTGTTTGATTTCTGGTACGAATACCGGAAGGTAGTGCCTAAAGGATATGTGCGTGTCCTGGGTCAACTGGGCAGGATCACGGATGCAGGCATACCGGTCTATTTTTTTGTTGGCAACCATGATATGTGGATGAGGGGCTATTTTGAAGAAGAATTGAATATTCCTGTATACCATGAACCGACAGAATTTGAATGGAATGGTAAGAAATTCCTGATCGGGCATGGAGACGGCCTGGGTCCGGGGGATTATGGATACAAATTCCTGAAAAAAATTTTTAGAAATAAATTTTGTCAGTGGCTATTCGGTATTCTTCCGCCTGCTGCCGGCATGGGACTTGCCAATTATCTCAGCCGGAAAAGCCGCGCGGTTACCGGCCAGATAGAGGAAGAGTTCCTGGGTGAAGAAAACGAATGGTTGGTTATTTATTGCGAGGAAATATTGCAAAAAAAATATTTTGATTATTTGATTTTTGGCCATCGCCACCTCCCGATTGATTTCAAGTTTAAAAATGGAAGCAGGTATATTAACCTGGGGGATTGGATCCGTTATGACAGTTATGCGGTATACGATGGGGAAAGCCTGGTTCTGTCAACACAGTTGCCAGCCATGGAGAGTAAGATTGTGAAAATACAAAACTAAGCCATGTCAAATTTGCCGGATATTTTTTTTAAGGGAATTACCAGATTGATCAGGATTTTTCTGGTGACTATTGCTACGGTGGCCTTCCTTCTGGCAGTTCATCCCTGTCTTGCACAGGAGGAGAAAGCATTTCAGTTGGTGAAAATCATCCCTGGTGATATAGCAGATTTTACAGTGGACAATCTGGGGAATATTTACCTCCTGAGTCCGGAAAACCAGTTAAAGAAATTGAATCCTGCCGGTGATTCCCTGGCCGTTTTCAACGATGTGCGGCGTTATGGTAAAATCTATTCAATGGATGTGACCAACCCCCTGAAGATCCTGCTGTATTATAAAGAATTTGAAACAATCGTTGTGGTTGACAGGTTTCTGAACATTATCAATATCATTGACCTGCGCAATTTGAATATTTTTCAGGCAAAAGCATTCGGGCTTGCCTATGACAACAATGTCTGGGTATATGANNTGATATTCGCCAGGTGGTTGATTCGGTACCGGATCCTCAGGTTATCATTGACCAAAGCGGGTTGGTGTATTTGTATGATACAGCCAAAGGCGTTTATGTCTTTGACCACTATGGGGCCTTCAAAAACCATTTACCGTTGCTGGGCTGGAAAGATTTCAATGTTATTGAAAAAAATATACTCGGCAGAAATCTGCAATATTTTTTTAGATACAAGATGGGCGATGCCGAGGTGCAGGTGGAACGCATTCCACCCGCCTATCTTCCTTCCCCTAAGATCACTATCCTGCCCGGCTCCATATTTGTACTCAAACAAAAAGGGTTAGAAATTTATTCCCGCCGCTGATTTGCAATAAATTTGAATTTGGAATATTGAAAATATTTTTACATGAACGATTTCTGGAATCAGATTATACTTGGCAACCCCGTTAAGAAATATTTTATAGTTTTCGGGGCCATCCTGGTAGGTATTATTTTCAAGGGCGTTATATCACGTTTTATCGCAGGTTTATTATACCGGATTGTCAAAAAAGTAACCTCCGGCATTGGTAAAGCCACTTTTCAGAATCTGGTAATGATTCCCCTGGAAACTTTTCTGGTCATCCTGATAACCATCGTGTCCATTGAGAAATTGCACTTTCCCGAAGAACTGGATTTTGATATTTATGAAATCAGTTCAAAAGTAATCGCTCACTCCATTGCCCTATCCGTTTTTATCATGGCCTTTTTCTGGCTCCTGTTACGAATCATTGATTTTATCGCATTGATCCTGAAATGGAAAGCGAACGAGGCCCAGGGTATAAAAGATCATCAGCTTATCGTTTTTCTAAAGGATTTTTTAAAGGTAATTGTCGGCATTGTCGGAATACTCCTTGTTCTGAGTGCGGCTTTTAAATTTCAGATAGGTAGTTTGTGGGCCGGACTTGGCATTGCAGGCGCTGCACTCGCATTGGCCACCAAAGAAAGCATAGAAAACCTGATCGCTTCTTTTATCATTTTCTTTGACAAACCTTTTACTGCGGGAGATATCGTAAAAGTGAACAATGTAACTGGTACGGTGGAAAAAATCGGCTTGAGGAGTACGCGTATCAGGACCGAGTACAAAACTTTTGTAACAGTTCCAAACAAGCAGATGGTCGACAGCATTGTAGATAACCAGACCTTGCGGACCCAGCGGAAAGCTGAATTAAGACTGGAAATCAGCCTGAATACCAGCTCCCGGGCTATAGAGGATCTGATAGAAGGCACCAGGATTTTATTAAGAAAAGATGGGATTGAAAATTCTGCGGTATTTCTGAACGATATCAAAGTAAATGCATTCCTCGTGAACATAGATTATTTCNNATATTGAAATATTGCAGCTTATGGAGAGATTAGGAATTGAAATTGCCGGGGCAAGCGCGGACATACGGGTAAGCAATGCCGAACCTCCGTCTGCCTGATTTTTTTATGGCGATCTGCAAAAACTTTGTTTTGGGTCTGTGCATGGGTGAGGAAGCCGAAACCAACGATCAGTAAGAAAAGAAATAGGTGTTTCATCCGTTTTTCATTTCGGTCAGAAAAGATTTTATTTGTTCCAACTTTTTAATCATCTCAAATCTTTCTTCCGCATTTTTGTTTTTCTTCAGGAAATCTTTCGCGCCTTCAATGGTGTATTTTCTCTGGCGTAACAGATGATAGATCAGGTGCAGGTTTTTTATGTCAGCCGGTCTGAAGTACCGGTCTCCTTTTTTATTTTTTCGTGGTTGAATGATACTGAATTCAGCTTCCCAGAAACGAAGAAGGGAGGGATTGACCCTGAACATCGTGGCGACTTCTCCCATGGTGTAGTACAGTTTCTGAAACAGAATATCATCTTCAGGTATGTTGATCAGATCTGCTTCGGCTGCTACCTGGCTTATTGATTTACGCCCACGGGTGGACTTTCCCTTTTTATTATTATCAGCAGAAGCCTGTTCCACTGCGGCTGGTTGCATTTGTTTTAGTTTTTTGATTCGTATTCCAACATTGACAGGGTGGTCTTCCTGAACATTGAGAACTGTTTGCTGACCCGGGTTGGTAGGCACAGCAAAATCAATCGCTATTTGAGGGAATGGTATCATACCTGGATAATACAAAAATCGTTCCGGTGAATAAAGATACAACTGTTAGGCGAATTTTAATCAAAGCTTTGGTTGCTTGAAGCGGCCAATTTCAGCAGGCGGTCGTATTGTTCAGGAGTGATATCATTATAAAAATAATATACGGGGTCAACCGGGTCACCATTTCGGTGGACTTCATAATGACAATGAGGACCCGTGCTTTTGCCCGTGCTGCCAACCCATCCTATTATCTCCCCACGCTTTACCTTTTGGCCAGGTCGTACTTTGACGCGAAACATATGACCAAATAAGGTAGAATACCCATATCCGTTATTGATGACAACATGGTTGCCGTACCCGTTGCCGCTATTGCCCGCCGTCTCTACGGTTCCGTTTGCCGTGGCATAAATCGGAGTTCCCAAAGGGGCGGCAAAATCCAAACCGGCATGGAATTTCGTGGTTTTATAGACAGGGTCAATACGATACCCGAATCCCGATGCAATACGGCTAAGGTCTTTATTGCTCACGGGCTGGATCGCAGGGGTACAGGCGAGCAATTGTTCCTTATTTTTTATAAAACCATCAATATCGTGATAGGACTTCGTTTGATAAACCATTCGGGCACTCAGGTTATTCAGGGTCTTGGCGACCGAGGTAGCGAGATTGTCCTGGTCCATGCTTTGGACCAGTTGGATTTCCTGTAACTGGGCCATGGCTTTGGCCCTTGCGCTGTCAGGCACCGGGTTGGCTTCAAAAATGGCCCGGTAAACACCATTATCCCTTTTTTCAAGGTCAACCATTTGCTCCTGCAATTTTTTTACTTTTTCATTGAGTAAATAATAATTGTCCTTTAAAGATTCATTGTTTTGCAGGAGTCTTTTTTCATTGGCCGAAGGAAAATATTTGTAGGCGATGGATACGAGGATCAGTGCGGTTACGACAGCAGCGGATAAAAAGCCTATTACGCGCAGGAGCACCACGCGTAGTGGGGTCTCCAGTTTTTCATATCGGAGCGTATTGGTATTATAGTAATACTTGATCTTTTTCATAACCAATCCGCCAGCTAACGGAGCCTTATCAATAAAGGCGTTGCTGAATTTTCCCTAGGTTTATCCGAAAGCATTTTCAGTTATCCCTACCTTTGCACGGCTCTAAGATAAAAAGGCAAGTGTACAAATATAATTCTTAACCAGTCAAAACTGCCAAAGATTATTCTGTTAAAATTATGATCAAGAGTGTAGAAATACGAAGGAAATTCCTCGATTTTTTCCAATCAAAGGGGCATATCATTGTTCCATCTGCTCCCATTGTGATAAAAAATGATCCTACGCTTTTATTTACCAATGCGGGCATGAATCAGTTCAAAGATTATTTCCTGGGGAATAAAAAATCCCCGAATTCCAGGGTGGCGGATACCCAGAAATGCCTTCGCGTAAGCGGTAAACACAATGATCTTGAAGAAGTTGGGGTTGATACTTATCACCATACCATGTTTGAGATGCTGGGCAATTGGAGTTTTGGGGATCCGTCGCGACCTGAGGAGGGGTATTTTAAAAAAGAAGCCATTGAATGGAGTTGGGAATTACTGACCCGTATTTACGCAATTGCGGAAGATCGTTTGTATGTCACCGTATTTGAAGGAGACGACAAGGAGAAGCTCCCCAAAGACGCAGAAGCTTTTTCGGAATGGAAGAAATGGATCGCCGAGGACAGAATCATCATGGGAAATAAAAGTGATAATTTCTGGGAGATGGGTGACACAGGTCCTTGCGGACCTTGCACGGAAATTCACGTGGATTGCAGAAGTGAAGAGGAAAGAAAGTTCAAGGATGGGAAATCTTTGGTTAATAAGGATCATCCGCAGGTAATAGAGTTGTGGAATAATGTCTTTATTCAATTTAACCGTTTGAAAGATGGTTCTTTGCAATCCCTTCCTGCCAAACATGTGGATACGGGGATGGGATTGGAAAGATTGGTTAGGGTCCTGCAAAATAAACCAGGCAATTATGAAACGGATATTTTTACAGGAACCATTGCTGCCACTGAAAAAATAACCGGGCTAACTTATGAAAACAAGAACAGCAAAAAAGACATTGCATTTAGGGTAATAGCCGATCATGTCAGGGCCATCGCGTTTACAATTGCGGACGGCCAGTTACCATCCAATTCAGGTGCTGGCTATGTGATCAGGAGAATATTGCGAAGGGCGGTGCGGTATTATTATTCTAATTTAAATCATAAACAGCCTCTGCTTTTTCAATTGCTCCCCCTGCTGGCCGAACAGTTCAA
>PLCH01000031.1 GCA_003135585.1 Chitinophagaceae bacterium | reverse complement strand
CAGCAATTACCACCCGGCATGATGTTGCAACTTTACAGGCAGTCAGATTCATTAATGAGCCGCAGGCCCCAAAACCCGGGAACATGGCGAGTGAACGGATCTTTAAAGAGCCGGAAAAATAACCAGGAAAGCTTAAAAGACAGCCACCTTATACCACACAATCGTTACCAGGTATTATCCGCAATACCTGAAAAGGCTGCGGGTATTTCATGCATTGATACAAGTGTAAGGCTTATTTACAGGAAAGACCCGTTGGGATTCAGTAATGATTACATCACCAAAACAAGAGATGGAAATATTTTGATACCCGGGTGGGAGTACAATTCCGGAAATATAGGAACCTATTCTCATCTTATAAAATGTACTCAAAGCGGCGATACTTTGTGGAGCAGGTTAATCAAATGCGGTTATTTCAACGGATTTACTGATGTATATAAGGCATTTGAACAGAACGACAACAGTATTCTACTGGTAGGCGACATCTTTGTACAAATGCCCTATAACGGCCGCTACGATCCTATGATTATAAGAGTATCCGCAACCGGCGGCCTTATTTGGGAAAAGACTTTTAAAACAAGATTATGGGATGCGGACACTACGGAAGGTCGCATTGACATTATTGATTGTAAACAGGACGCACAGGGAGCGCTGTATTTGTGTGGTGACGTGAGGCATGCGAGCCTGCCCCGTTCCACGCTTGCTTTTAAAATGGATTTAAGCGGGAACATCTTATGGAGCAAAGGTTGTGTTACCGGCTCCTTTCCCGAACTTACNNGTAATAATGTAACTTTTGTCGGGCGAACTTTATCGGGTAATACGGTATTGCCTATTGGTATCGTAACCAATTCAGCCACCGGCGACACCCTAAGTACTACTGCTTTTTTATCGCCTACGGGTGATTTCTGGCACAATTTCTATACAAATAACATGGTAAAGTTGAAAAACGGTAACCTTGCGTTGTATGGAAGCGGCGTTTCCGACGGCTCTTATTTAGATACAACCCACCTGCCCACCCATTCCGGTGTACTTGAAATTACCCCTGATCTGCAATTTGTACAATCGTATATTCTGAGATCAGCCGAANNCGCTTTATTCGGAAGTGTTAGAAATGGCCAGGTACTGAAAGAAAGAGTGATTCCCTATCGTGGTCTCGGCATAGTATGGTCTTCAAATTTTTTACAAACGGAAGATGGCGGACAGATTATCACTAATTTCATTGGTGATTCTGCTGCCAACATCAATGATGTTGAATTTATGAGACTCCACAATTCTGATACTTCCCGGTTTTGTTTAGGTAACGATACTGTCACCACATTTGTTGAAAAGCAATACTTCTATAATACCGGTTTATACGTTGACAGCATACTGACAGATGTACTTACTGAAAATGTAAGGCCATTCGACGGGATATACAATGATAATTTTGTTATATCTGCTAATTGTAAGCAGGTCAACTTTTGCGATTCGCTAAAGCTTGGCAGGCCGAAGGACACAATATGTGCCAACGGCACTGTTAAGATCACGTTCACTAAAAACCGGGAATGTGGCGCTAATCCTTTATGGACTTTTGATACAACCGCGGTATCTTCTTTTTATAAGCTGAATGATACTACCATGAGCGCCACGTTTAATAATCCATGGCAGGGAAATATTATAGCTACTATAACCGGTTGCAACACGGTGCAGGATTCTGTGCACTTTACCGTTTTACAGGCCCCCGCTTCACTCAATACCGGTCCTGACACTGTGATATGCCCGGGTAATACTATTGTACTTAATGCTAAAAAGGGATATGCTACTTACAAATGGCAGGATGGTTCAGGAGATTCAACATTTATGGTAACGCAACCGGGTACCTATTATGTAACGACCACGGATGCCTGCGGGGGAATTTATAGTGATACGGTTACGGTGGCTTCCCATCCCCCGATACCTTTTGACATAGGCCCCGATATTTCGATTTGTGCAAATGATACTGCCACTATCACCGCTCCGCCGGGTTTTTTGCATTATCAATGGGCTTCCTACCATATCATTCCGGATACCGGGCAGGTAGTGAAGGTGTTTCCTGCTATTGACTTCATGTATAAGGTAACCGCGGAAAAAACTCCCGGATGCTTTGCCAGTGATTCATTGTTAGTTACGGTCAACACAATTCCACCAGCGCACCTGGGGAATGATACGAGCTTCTGCGCAAACCAGTCTGTTGTGCTGGATGCAGGCAATGGTTTTGACACTTATGCGTGGAATACCGGGGCAACCACCGAACAAATCGTAGCGGACCACGAGGGAACTTTTTCGGTGAAAGCAACATTAAATGGCTGTTCTTCCTATGATACTATGCAAATCTTAAATGTATACCCTCTGCCTGATTTTTCATTGGGCAATGACACCTCATTATGCCAGGGACAATTACTTCATTATAATTTTAATCTTTCGCCGGCTTTCTATAAATGGAGTACGGGCAGTGTGTCTGGTTCAGAAACGATCACTCAGCCGGGTATCTACTGGCTACAGGTGACGCAGATGGGCTGTTTAAACAGTGATACAATTAACGTTACGTATAACCAGTTGCCGGTAGTTTCACTGGGTAACGATACCACCCTATGTGAAAAGCAAACGCTGCCATTAAATGCATACAATAATAACGCAAGCTATCTTTGGCAGGATGGGAGTACCGCACCCGGTTACCTGGTGAAAAATGCAGGTACTTATTTTGTAACCGTTGATCTGAACAACTGTATGGCATCAGATACATTAGACATCACTTATAAGGCGCTTCCCTTTTTTACACTCGGCAAGGATTCCTTTTTGTGTACGGGTGAGCAATATGTTTTAAAACCGGTCATCAATACGAACGCAGATCTTTTATGGCAGGACGGAAGTTCAGCATCGTCTTTTACAGTGGTAAAAGATGGCATCTACTTTCTTACCGCTACTAATGAATGCGGGGGTTATACCGATTCGGTAACCATAACCACCGGATTTTGCGATATCATGATGCCCACAGGATTTACACCAAACGGAGACGGGCTCAATGATATTTTTAAAGTGAAGTATCCATTCCCCGTAAAACAGTTTTATCTCGCTGTTTATGACCGTTGGGGAGAGAAAGTTTTTGAGACGAATAAAATAAGTGAGGGATGGGATGGAACATTGAAGGGATTACCTACTCCACAAGGTACTTATGTATGGATTATCAGTTTTACAGATATTAATAATAAACAGCAACAATTAAAAGGTCTTGTTACGTTATTAAGATAGTCATTTCCTTAGCCACCAAACTTAGTGTAGCCTGTAGCGTTAGCCATTCGCGTGAAGAAATCTTCGCACCAGTATTTTGGGCGTAGTATTCTTGCCTTTAATGCGGCT
>PLCH01000611.1:1272-3495 GCA_003135585.1 Chitinophagaceae bacterium | reverse complement strand
GGATTATATCGCCGTCCAAAAAGACTGGACGATCAGGGAAGTGATAATGCATATACGAACTGCCGGAAAAGACAGCGAAACCATCGATGTGATCTATGTGGTGGATGACAAGGGTGTTCTTATTGATGATATCCGTATACGCGAGATCATACTTGCCGATCCTGATAAGAAGGTGGAAGATATGATTGACAATCGTTATATAGCGCTCCACGTGGATGATGACCAGGAAAAGGCCAACCAGGCTTTTAAAATGAATAACCGGGTTGCGCTTCCTGTACTTGATAACAACAATGTTCTACTGGGCATTGTAACCATCGATGACGTTTTGTGGGTAGCCAATGAAGAGTTCAGTGAAGACATTCAAAAAATTGGCGGTACGGAAGCATTGCATGCGCCCTATCTTGAAATATCCTTTTTCAAACTCATAAAAAAAAGAGTGGGCTGGCTTATTATTTTATTCCTTGGAGAAATGTTTACGGCCACCGCTATGGCCTATTTTAACGATGAAATCAATAAAGCCACCATACTGGCAATATTTGTACCTCTGATCATGTCAAGCGGGGGCAACAGTGGTTCACAGGCCTCCACCCTGATCATCCAGGCCATGGCGGTTGGGGATGTCTCTCTTCTGGACTGGTGGAGGGTTATACGACGTGAGGTATTATCCGGGCTGGTGCTTGGAAGTATACTTGGGTCGATTGGTTTTACCCGGATTTTTGTCTGGCACCTACTAATGCAACATGGAGTGATAAAGGATTTATATGGAGTACACTGGTTCCTGATAGCATTGACGGTTGGAGTCTCATTGGTTGGGGTGGTATTGTGGGGAACCCTCACCGGTTCCATGTTGCCGATCATATTAAAAAAATTAGGCGCCGATCCGGCAGCGTCTTCTGCCCCCTTCGTTGCTACCTTGGTTGACGTGACAGGCCTTATCATATATTTCTCTGTAGCGGTGGTGATCATGCGCGGAGTCTTATTATAAAATTCAAATTGGAAAAATTTATGAAGAAGATTTTATTTTTTGTACTGATTTTCAGTACAAAAACTTTGTTTTGCCAAATCCAACCGGAGACTCTTAGCGTCGAAAAAATCATGCGGGATCCAAAATGGATCGGAACTTCCCCTAACCATCCATTCTGGTCTTATGACAGCAGGGCTGTTTATTTTAAATGGAATCCAGATCAGGCACTAAGTGATTCAGATTATGTATATATCCTCGACTCAAAGGAACCGGTAAAAGTTTCCTACAACGAAGCCTTACGGTTAAGGGAGATCAGCGCAGGGGTCTATAACAAGGCCAGGACAAAAATTGCCTATATCTACAAGGCCGATGTTTTTCTACTGGATCTACACTCCGGTAAAACAACCCGCATTACGCGAACTGAATCAGAAGAATCGCATGCATGTTTTAGCAAAAACGATGGCTGGGTGGTATATAAAAACAAAAACAATCTTTTTGCATGGGATATCGCGTCAGGCACGACNNTCCAACTTTACGGAAGGCAATTCCCAAATGGAAAAAAAATTAAACGACCAGGAAGCCTGGCTAAAACAGGAGCAATTGCAAACCTCAGCCATATTAAAACAACGCGCCGATAAAAAAATCTCAAGGGATAATTTTATGCAGCGCTTAAAAGAACCGGACAGCCTGGTCACCATTTATATCGGCACAAACGAAGTCACGGATCAGCAGATCAGCCCGGACGGCCGTTTTATCAGCTACAACCTGGTTGAAAAACCAAAAGATGCAAAGTCCGGTATTGTTCCCGATTACGTTACAGAATCGGGCTTTACCACAAATATTCCCGCACGCGCAAAGGTGGGAGTTCCTCAGGAAAAATATGATTTTTTTGTTTTTGACAGGATATCGGGGAAAATTATTGAAGTAAATACCGCAGAATTACCCGGCATTGCCGCTAAACCGGAATTTTTAAAGGACTATCCACTTAAAAAGGCAGATACGGGTACTACAAAAAGAAGGGTCTACACTNNGTGCATTCTTGACATTCGTTCGCAGGATAATAAAGACCGCTGGCTGACCCTGTTAAATCCTGTAACGGGAGTTTTGAAGACCCTGGATCACCAGCATGATGAAGGCTGGATCGCGGGTCCTGGGATAGGATGGCTTGCAGAAACAACGCTGGGATTTATAAACAACAGTGAATTTTATTTTCAAAGCGAAGAAACCGGTTATTCCCATCTTTATATTTACAATACACT
>PLCH01000611.1:0-1221 GCA_003135585.1 Chitinophagaceae bacterium | reverse complement strand
CCGGGGAGGTTATGAAGTCAGCCTTTCTCCCGATGAAAAAAATATCGCCTGGCGTTATTCCTACCAAAACAGACCATGGGAATTATTTGTACTTCAAAATTCTGCCGGAAAAACCCCCCTCCAGGTCACACACAACGCGATGAGCCGGGAATTCAAAAGCTATCCCTGGAGAGACACTAAAATATTCAGCTTTTCAGCCCGGGACGGTAAACCTGTCTATGCAAGACTGTACCAACCCATGGAAGGAAAAAAAAATAATGCAGCCGTAATTTTTGTTCACGGTGCCGGCTACCTGCAGAATGTTGACTATGGCTGGAGTTATTATTACCATGAAATGATGTTCAATAATTTATTGGCTGACAAAGGTTTTACGGTAATGGATATCGATTATCGCGCGAGTGAAGGTTATGGCCGGGACTGGCGTACGGGTATATACCGGTGGATGGGTGGTAAAGACCTTGATGACGAGGTGGACGCAGCTCATTTTCTGGTAAAGGAAATGGGTATCGATTCTTCCCGGATAGGCCTTTATGGAGGGAGCTATGGNNTTATGAACATGAATACAGTTCAGCTATATTAAATGAACCATTTACAGACAGCATCGCCTATCAGCGTTCATCGCCTATCAATTTTGCAAAAGGCCTGAAAAACCATTTACTTATTTGTCATGGAATGGTGGACGTCAATGTTCATTTTCAGGACGCAGTGCGCCTCACCCAAAAACTGATCGAACTTGGAAAAGAAAACTGGGAGTTGGCAGTTTACCCGGTGGAAGACCATGGTTTTGTAGAACCGACCAGCTGGACAGACGAGTATAAAAGAGTGTTAAAATTATTTGAAACATATCTGAAATGAGATAGGTTATTTCAATTGTTAATGTCTTGTAATCGGGAGGATTTTATTCAAATCCAGATCATTTGGTTCGTAATTTTAAATACAGAATTTTAAAAAAAATCCGGCGGAAATTCATTATCTAATCTTTTAAAAAAGTGAAAAATGAAAAAAGCGGTAATCATATTGTCTGTATTGATGCTGATTGATTTGACAGGCTTTTCCCAAAGGGGTGGAAGAGGCGGTGGAGGAAGTGGAGGCAGATCATCAGGTGGCTACCATGGATCTTCCAGGGGAGGCGGATATGGAGGTCATGGAGGCGGTCAGGGCTACTCCGGCGGAACGAGGGGATATTCTGGAGGCGGCAGGGGATATTATGGAGGCGGCCGC
>PLCH01000048.1 GCA_003135585.1 Chitinophagaceae bacterium | reverse complement strand
CGGTAAGGTATTTATCATAGGCCGTGGTAAAAACGATGGGACAAGTGATAACGCAGGATTTAAAGATATTAAATGACAGGCCGTCCGATAACTGAATATCCATAAATATCATATCCGGCTGCGGATGCTGGCTTAGCCATTGAATACTTTCCTGGACGCTGTCGCAGATGCCGGTCACTTGAAAATTTTCGTCAATAACCAACAGTCCTTCCACCAGGTTTTCTATGGCTGGTTTTTCATCTTCAATGATTAGCACTTTCATTTGAGTTTGGTTTAGTTTTTAAATGCCAACATGGATCCAAATATACCCAACTCAGGTAATGGGTTATTACCGTTTGTATACAAACCTGAATTTCTCATGAACCCGTTCTTTTCCTTTGTTTACCAGTGGCCGGATAGCTCCTTCTTTTCCTGATCAGAATTTCAATATGGGTAGTTTGACCGTGAAGAATTTAAAATTATTTTCTATGATGATATTTCGATTGGTTATCAATTTATAGCGGTTGTCCAGGTTATTGAGTCCGATCTTTGATGTTGGGGCCGCGTAATTTTTTGGATGAATGGCATTCTTGATGATTACATAATTTGAAGAAACGGAAACAATGATGGTTAATGGATTATTATCGGTAAAGTCATTGTGTTTGATGGCATTTTCCACCAGGGCCTGTAAAGAAATGGGCGGGATCAGGAAATCTTCGGCTGCAAGGTCGTTGATCTCAATTTCCATATTGATGGCTTCGCTGAAACGGATTTTTAGCAGATAGAAATAATTGCTTATAAATTCCACTTCCTCCCTTAACAATACCAGATCCCTTTCTTTATTTCCAAGGATATATCGGTATACCTTGGCCAGGGTATCATTGTAAAGCCTGGCGATGGCAGGATCGCGGGTGATCAGAAAGGAAAGTGCATTCAGGGAATTAAAAATGAAATGGGGGTCGATCTGGTTTTTCAGGGCCTCCAATTCAGCCTGTGCCTTTGCTATATTCAACTGCTCGACCCTGGAGAGATTGTATTCCCGCTCCTTGTTCAGGAAGATGATCTCGTAAATATTGGTGATAAAAGTTGCTGCAATGATAACAATCAGGGAGGTATTAATAATAGCCCCCCATGTTATGTAAGTTTCTTTGGATAATAGTTTCCAGCAAAGCAATAAAAGGAAGGATACAATGCCCGAATAACCTATGTTCACGATGAACAGGGATAAAATGACTTTATAGACGTGGTAATACCGGGAATCATATTTTTTTCTGATTAATCTTATTAGCCAGATATTTCCACTCCATACGACAAGGAAAATAAGGATGAAAAAGCTGTAGCTGAGAGTTAGTTCCGTAACATTATATCGTCTGTGGGTGATTAAACCCGTCATATTTGGGGTGACAATTCCTAAAACTGATATGCAGATCAGTTTGATTGTTCTATTACTTAAATTTTTTACCCTCATTAAAAGTTGGGTTTTGGTAATGACAAGTTCAGTATTCAATTTTCCTGCCTCGGGAATTTAGCGTAGTAGAACAAACAGCAAATAATCAATTTAGCCTGTCATAAAAAAGTTAATTGTTACAGGCGGAAATTTCCAGGTATTTAAAAATACCCTACAGAAAGCGCCTGGTCCACTTACTAAACATCCTGGAATTTAGTTGTTTGAGAAAACTTCTTAAGTCGTGAAATGAATTTATCTGTCATTTCCCTTCAGCTATTCATCCTTTAATGTCCCAAAACAAATGAATAGGGCCGGTCATTTGTTTGATTCAGGAATTGGTGTTTTGCCTTGTACTAGCCTTTAGTTGGTTAAGTAAACAGGCCTTTTATTTTTTAGACTTACTCAAAGATGAATTATTGTTTAAAACTCAATCAAATGACAAAATTTCTATCATGGCTAGTAATGTCAGTATTGTCTTCTGTACTGGCATTTGCCCAGGAAAAAGTTATCACTGGTAAGGTTACCGACCAGCAGGGACAACCCGTTGCTTATGCAACCATTCGGGTCAAAGGAACCAAACAAGGTTTAAGTGCGGATGCCGACGGTAACTATGCCATCAAGGCCAGTGAAGGGACGACGTTAATTGTGTCCGGAACCGGAGTCACATCCAAAGAAGTAGTGGTGGGAAACTCTACCAACCTGGATATTCAGATAGCGCGAAAGACAGGTATGCTTACAGAGGTAATAGTGACTACCCTGGGTATTCAAAGACAAGCTAAAGAGCTTGGATATTCTACCGCAAAAATCGGGAATAAAGAATTAACACAGGCCAAGGTTACAGATTTCTCAACCGGACTTGCCGGAAAGGTTTCCGGTTTACAGGTCAATCTTACGAATAACGGAGTGGATCCGCCAACCAGAATTGTTTTGAGGGGGAACCGTTCCATAACCGGAAACAATCAAGCACTGCTCGTGCTGGATGGGGTGGTCATTGATGACGTGAATTATGTCAATAAAATCAATCCTGAGGATATCGAATCAGTGAACATTTTAAAAGGTGCTGTCGCAGCGGCTATTTACGGATCTAAAGCTTCAAACGGGGTGATTGTTATTATCACCAAACATGGTACCAGGGGCACCCCGCTGATCACAATTGGTAATACGACCCAATTCGAAAGAGTTTCTTACATGCCCAAATTCCAGAATACCTTCGGGGGTTATGGCGGGGNNTCCTTATACTAATCCAGATGGAACCGTAAATAACGTGCCTTTCGAAAATCAGAGTTATGGCCCTCCCTATAATGGATCGAAGACGCCTTTGGGTTTGGGGGTAGCCGTAAGTTTTCTGCCAGACGGTGTAACTCCAGCTAAAATAGATACCAATTTTGTTACTTTTTCCGCCCTTCCCAATAACAGAAGAGATTTTTTCAATACCGGAATAACCAACCAGTTTGATATTTCCTACTCAGCCGGCGACGAAAAAGGTACTTTCTACATGGGTTTTCAGGATGCCAGTATAAATGGAGTCGTTCCAAAAGATCAGTCCAGAAGGGATAATATCCGGCTGAATGGTTCAAGGACAGCTGGCCGGTTCAGAGCGGACTACAGTTTTTCCTATAACCTGCGTGCAGACGATGTGGTTGGGTATACCTCTAACCAGACTGCAGGAGGTGTTTTTTCCGGCAGACCCTTGTATTATGAATTGATTCAGGTACCAGGCTATATTCCAATCACTTCTTTCAAGGATTGGCAACACAATCCCTTTGCAGACCCCAACGGATATTGGAACGCGTATGCCACCAATCCTTATTGGTCCATTGACAATTCAAGACAAAAAACCAATACACACGATATATTGGGAAGTGTAAATTTATCTTTTAAGATTGCTTCCTGGCTAACGCTCTCAGACCGTGTAGGTTTAATCGAGACAAACAAGCAGTATAATTACACAAGGGCTGGTATTACATTTGCCCCCTGGGCCATTGCCGATCCCTGGCACGCCGGCAATATACCCTCCAGCCTGCAATACCTGGCTCCCTCTACATTCAAAGGTACACAGCAGGAACAGAGAATCAGCAATGATTTGATTCTTGCAGGAGACAAAAATTTTGGAAATTTTTCAATCAAGGGATTGGCAGGTACCAATTACTACCAGCGGTATCAGGACAATATCTTCCTTGAGGGCGACAACCTTCAGTTTCCGGGCTTTTATAATATCGCCAGTGTACTGGGTACGGCAGGGTATGCAGAATTTTCCTATAAACAAAGAGAATATTCCGTATTTGAGGAGTTAACACTGGGATATAAAGATTTTCTCTACCTCCACTTAACAAACCGGGACGAATGGAATTCCGTACTTAACCCCTCGCTTCAGCATTATGAATATCCGGGAGCTGACGTTTCATTTATTTTTACCNNTTCTTTCCTTTGGCAAAATCAGGGGCGGGGTCAGCCAGGTTGCCAATATTAACATTGGCAATGTAAATGGTTTCCCAGCAACAGGCCTGACCTTCCCTTTTGGACCGGGATTCCCACCAGTTAATTCTTACGGGGCTTACTCTTTGATAAATCCCTTTAATCCAACGCCCGGATTTCCATTTGGTACACTTGGTGGATATTCACAGGCAAACAATACTTATTTGAACCCACTGATCAAACCAGAATTAACCACAGCCGTGGAAATTGGTCTGGAACTGGGCTTTTTAAACAATCGCATAAACTTCCAGGCGGCCGCTTATAGCAGCGTTTCAAAAAACCAGACGCTGACGGCGCAAATAACCGCGGTCGACCTCTTAACTCAGGGAACCGGGCAAATCACCGTGGCANNAATAGTTAACGCTGGTCAGATAACCAATAAAGGTCTGGAACTCGATCTTCGGGTAACTGCCGTTCAAACCAAAAATATTACCTGGAATATTGGTATAAACTATGCCCATTTTGTAAACAGGGTTGATGAGCTCCTTCCCGGGGTGAATGAACTTCAGATTGGCAACTTTAATGAAAGTGGCAATGCGACCCCCATTTCGGGAGGTCTGTTTGCTATAAAAGGGTTACCCTATCCAGTCATCAAAACCACGGATTGGCTTAGAGATCCTGCATCAGGAAAAGTCATTGTTAATCCGGTAACCGGAATGCCATCCGTTGACCCCAACAACAAAATATACGGAACAACCAATCCAACAGATATCCTGGGTATCAATACCAATTTGTCTTTCATTGGATTTACTTTCAGTGCTGTGGTAGATTACCGCACGGGTAATTTTATCATGAACGCCATTGGGGAGAATTTGGATGCTGCAGGGGTGACTTATCATTCAGCCGAAAATGCACGTCAAAGATTTATTTTCCCCAATTCAGTTGTACTGCAGCGTGGAAAATTCGTAACCAATACATCCGTTGCAGTGAATAGTGGCGGAAATATTGGCGGAGCTGGTTTCTGGCCAAATATATATAATTCAGGGATTGGAAGCCCCTACCTGACCAGTGCAGCATTCTGGAAGTTAAGGGAAGTTGCCTTAACATATGAAATTCCGGCAAAAGTGATGACAAAACTAAGCTTCATTAAAAGAGCCACGATCGGTATCGTCGGCAGAAACCTGCTTATGCTGAGACCGAAGTCTAATTTCTGGACGGATCCGGAATTCAGTGAAACGAATCACAACGATGTGGGTAAGACATCCGAAAACCAAACCCCGCCAACCAGGATATACGGCGCCAATATTACTTTGACATTCTAAGAATATGATTTATCAAGGCCTGAATTTATTTAAGAAAAAATTATTTCGATATGAAAAAATCACTATTTGTACTTTTTGCGGGCTTGGTTGTACTTGGTGGCTGTAAAAAAGTACTTGATATAAATCAAAATCCCAATCAGCCCACTGCGGTCACACCTAACGTTGTTTTGTCCTCAGCGTTGGTTACGACCGGAGCCAGTATGGCCGGATTTTTCCCATTTACTCCCAATCAAAATATCGAAAACCTGAATTGCTGGGTGGGTTATTGGGCGCGTAGTGGCAATTACCAACCAGACGTTCAGACGGAAACTTATAATATTGCCCATGACTATACGGATGTTTTTTNNGGGTGTTGCCAAGACGATGAAGGCTTTTAATTTTTCCATTCTCGTAGATGTCTATAACGATATTCCTTATTCGGATGCATTTAAGGTAAGCACTCATGTTACCACTAAATATGATAAGGCGCAGGATATTTATACTGATTTGATAAAACAGTTGGATAGTGCTATTTTTTATTTTGAAGATGCAAAAAACAGCTTTTATCCGGTCGCGCCTTCACTGACGCTAACAACTGATGACAAATATGATATAANNAACAGATTTTACAGACCGGATGACAGAATGGGAAAAATTCGCTAATACACTTGAGTTGAAATTACTCATCCACCAGTCACAGGTAAGCGGGCAGCAAGCTTTTGTCCTATCCCAAATTCAAAAAATTCTTGCCAATGGTTTTGGTTTTTTAGGCGCGGGGGAATCTGCCGCTGTAAACCCGGGTTATCAGGCTTCAACCGGAAAGCAGAATCCATTTTACGGGGAATTCTATTCATCCATCGGTACGCCCACGGCAACTAGTCAGAATTATTACCGCGCCAATGCTTACGCTGTCAATTTCTACCTAAGCACAAATGATAACAGGGGTTTTTTGTTCTACGCCCCGGTAGGAAACACGATTGTTGGAAATTTTGAGGGCGATCCCAAGGCGCTGACCAATACGGCCACCTCTGCGATAGGCACCGGAATTCTAAAAGGAAATAACCAGGATGAATTGCTGCTCTCTGATTTTGAAAGTCTTTTTCTTCAGGCCGAAGCTGCACAAAGAGGCTGGATACCCGGTAGTGCACAAACTTTTTATCAACAGGCGATCACCCAATCCTATGTCTATTTGTACATCGGAAATTCCGGATTGGTAGGCACCGACCCAACTGGAGATGCCAAGATATACTATACTTCGGGGATAAATGACGTTGACTGGACAACTTCTGCGAATAAATTGGAAGCGATTATCACACAGAAATGGGCCTCCTTGAATGGCATCAACTGGATAGAAGCGTGGACCGATTTCCGGCGCACCGGTATCCCCAACCTTCCTATCACAGCAGCTCCCACACACCTCGTGCCGCAGATTCCTGTAAGATATTTGTATCCACAATTGGAATATAATACCAACGGGACCAATGTACCCCAGCTGCCTGCAAATGCGCAGTTCACTTCTAAAATATTCTGGAATCAATAAATATTCCTCATTTTAAATTGATGACAATGAAAAGAATAATTATAAAGAAATTAGGACATATAGCAGTTGTGGGACTTGGCATCTTTGCTTTTAGCTCCTGTTTAAAGGATCAGGGTCCGGTGCAGGATTTTTCCCAAAGTCCACCGGTAATCAGTTTTCAGGGGAATGGCCAGGGAACTAATTTCAGCGCAATTTCTGTCCTGCCCACGACTACCCAAAACAATCCTCTTATGGATAGCATTGGCATTTCTTTGGGAGTATCGAGTCTGTATCTGTCTAAATCTGTCGACGTAACTGTTACTGCGGATCAGGCATCTTTGGATGCCTACAATGCTGCTAATAACACTAATTACACCCTTTTAAATTCAAGTGCTTATGTGCTTGCAAACGGAGGGGTCTGGACGATCCCTGCCGGCAAAAACCTCCGCTATTTTAATGTTTCCTTAATCGGTGCCAATATTGATTTTACCAAAAGCAATGCACTGGCGCTTAAAATCAGCAATGCTCCGGGCACCACCATTGCGACCAACCTAAATACCTATGTCTTGCTAATCAATCTGAAAAGTCTTTTTGAAGACGACTATGATATTAGCGGAACGCGCACCAGATACAATGGAGCGACGGTGGGGTCAGGTGTCAGGGATATGTTTGCGATATCAGGAACCATTCATGCAAACACGGTTAGTGATTCTACCATTGATTGCCAGGCCGCGGATGCCGGTTTAGGCGCAAATATGTCCCTGCAGATAAATAGTGACAATACTGTCACTGTTTTACCCAGCATATTAAATCCCAGTACCACCTTCAATTTCTCCAACGATGGGGCGGCTTCCACGTATAATCCGGCAACCAAAACTTTTACATTGCATTATAAATACACTACGCCTAACCTCCGTCATATAGATGAGGTGATGGTAGGGCATTGAAGAATAAGAACGGGGAATACTAAAACATTTGCCGATTAATGAAAACATGATGAAGGAGGTTATCCCAACGGGATGACCTCTTTTCCAAACATGACTGGTCACCTGAATTTACAAAACCAATCTGTTTATGAAACCATTCTTTTTATTCCTGTTCCTTGAAATCATCCTGGGCGTGATCGGAAATGCACAATCGGATCTGGCCCAGGTACAAATGCTTCAGAATGATTTAACCAATTTTGCGGATGTCCGTATTAAAACTTCCTCCCTGATGTCTTTTACGTCAAAAGAAGAAACGGTAGGACGCCGCTATTTTTTTGGAAAATGGGT
>PLCH01000079.1 GCA_003135585.1 Chitinophagaceae bacterium | reverse complement strand
CAAATATTGGTATTGAAGGCGGAGGCTGGTGGGGAATGTCTGGAATGTCTTCTCTGAAGCAAGCTAATAATCCATTAGCTAATTCAAACCTTGGCAGTAGTTATAGTGCGTCTGCAGATTTTTATGCAGAATTTTTAGCAATGAGAAAGCGAAGCAATGCTAAATGGGGGAGCTCGGCGCCGGGTTTTGGAATAAAAACAAAACTGGACTGGGAATATTTTTATGCAGATAACAGTAGTTCCGGCGGAGGCGAATCAATTGGAATGAATTACTTTGATGTGCCAATTTTGTTTGAATATTGCCTTTCCTTCCATGAAGGAGTCACCCGAGCAGGGGTAACTCCGGAAAATTCTACCACAAGTGTTTATGATCATACAGATTATACGCACATTATTACGGTTACCACACCTGCTCATTATAATCCGGGAGGTGCGCCTACGTCTACGGCAACTTTTATTTATGCAGGGCCCCAGATATGTTATTTATTCAAATCTTTTCATAACACAGGGTCTATTAATTCCAGCCCTATTAATGATCCAAATTTAAAAAACTCTTATATCGGACTGGTGGCTGGTTTCACATTTTGGCTTAATCATCTCAACTTTGATCTTTCCTATCAAAAAGGTTTACAAAGTATTTACAGCGGTAAAGATTTATACATTAATGGCTTTTTATTTAAAGTAGGCATCAATTTTAACAGAAGGCTGTTTAACCAACATTGATCCTTATTGCGGGAATGGTGGTTTATGCCGTCAAAACAAGCGGATTAATTTTGAAATAATGTTTCTTTATTTCTGGCTTATGATTTTATCTAGATCAAAACTTATTCAAAAATAACTTTCAGCCTCTTTAAATTTCTCTCCTTATCTGTTAATGGATCCAAGTTATGCAATACTCCCAATTGAGGGTCTATCGTCCTATTTCCATCATCATAATCTTCCAAACGTTTGCCATCAGAGAATGAACAATTCTGCAGCTCCTTAGTGTTGTAACTAAAATTGTTCTAAGCTTTTTGTTTCCCATAAAAGGGGCCATTTCCCTGGATAAAAAAGGCTTCTTTCTTTTTAGAGATGAGGTGTTTACTGGGCTGCAAATTCCATTTTAATTGCAATAGAGCGGTTTTCATTTATCTCAAAGTGTTGCAAGNNACTGTAATTTTCATAGCTTATCTTTCCTCCTTCATTATTATATTTGTCTTCCGCAGAAATAAATAATTTTTATGCGCCAACTTACCGGATTTCCTTACATAGTATTATCTGCAATCGTTTCTAGCAATGCTAAGGCTCAAATAAACCGAATACCTGTTTTTTTAAATCATTTATATTTTGTACTGGATTCAAATTCCTATGCACATATCTTTGATTCAGCATTTTTGCAACAAATAGGCAATACAACAGAAAATAAGACAATTACAACAAATGGTTCTTGGACAGGTAAATATCTTAGGGGGCGGGATTCCTATTTTGAAGTCTTTCCTCCAAAAGGTNNTCTACTGAAGGCAATATTGGATTTGGTTTTATGACCTTTAAACAGGGTGATTTAAATAAATTGGAAGCAAATTGGAAAGCTCATAGTAAAGACTCTCTTAAAAGCGACACCAGTACCCTATTGAAGGATGGAATTAAACTTTCATGGTTTTATTCGCTTTCACTTTATTCGGTGGACAGCCTTATACCTGCATCAGCCTGGGTTATGGAAAACACCCCTGATATGCTTAAGGCAAGGGGTTTTACAGAAGAAGAAATTAAAAAGCCAATAAGCTGGGGGGAATTTGTAGAAAAGAAATCAAAAACAAAATTTACAAAGGCTTTCAACAGGATCACTTCGGTTATAATCATTACAAATAAAAAAGAATTTGATTATATTAAGAAATCATTTCTTGGATTCGGTCTAAAGGAAAAAAGCAACACTTTTTTCAATGACTATATTTCTATTAAATATTCGATAGCCGATATTCCTTCAACCGAATTAAAGGAAGTGGAAATAGAATTAAATAATTTTTTTAAGGAATAAACCATTTTTGTAAGTCCTAAATTTTCTTTGTATGTAAAAGACAAAAGCGCAAGGTTCGTCTTTTTTCACTGATCGCGCTTTTCTCTGTAATTCAAAGTATCAATACGTATCATGCCGTACTATCGTTGCCCACGATCCGGCCGCCAAAACTTTTCGGTGATAGGATATTCCTTCTCACCATATTTATTATTTACCCCCACAATGGAATAGCATTTCAAAAAACTAAAGAAAAGTCCAGACTGATCTTAAAACTCAATATTGTTTCTTATGAAAAAATTTGAAATTAATTTCCGTTTTCTCATTGTCAGCTTGGGCCGGCGGAAATCAATTAATCCCCTTAAAGCTCTCTCAAAACTTAATAGTGAGCGAATCCACGGGTCCATCCCATTTCGTTCCGATGGCAGGGCGGTACCGTAACAGCATTGGCAGCAATGATGGCATCATCATCGCCATCATCATAACGACCCACATCCCGAGAAACGACAACGCCGCGCCAGATCAATCCTGCCCAGTCATCCACCTCATCGACATTGTCCAGCCACCTGGCATCGGCATGCCACCCATTGTGGACATGGATGAACCCCAAACCATCGTCACCGCTGAGCTGGCGGCAAAGAGCAGCACCGATACCGCAAAAAAGTTTTGGTGGGAAGTTCGCTTAAAAGCCATACGTTGTGAGATATTAAGCACCGTGGTTGCTTCGCAAAAACAGCGGCTTCTTTCAGCCCTTTTTATATTCGTCATTACGGCGAAACCAAGTACCAGTAGTCTCATTTCGCCCCAGGCTCGCCCGGTCCAGCCATTGATATACGCCCCAAAGTGCATCTAATCCGCGCGCAAAGGCGGAATAGGTGTGGTAGACGACGCCGTC
>PLCH01000119.1 GCA_003135585.1 Chitinophagaceae bacterium | reverse complement strand
ATAATCCCTCCAATTTTTAGTCGAGTAAATAGTCGAGTGCGATTATGTTCACCTTAGTAAAGGTAGCAAGAGAAGATGGGCCGACTTTGTTATAAAATACTGAAATATAGACCCTTAAGCGTACAGATTCGTACAAAAAAGTAAGGGTCACTTCTAACAGTGACCCTTATTCGCGGACCGGACGGGACTCGAACCGTGGGATCAACCTGCTAAAAATCAATATTTTATAATTTTAGTCGAGTTTTTAGTCGAGGAAGNNTGATATAAAAGTGTTACTGAAATAAACGGTTGAATTGATCCCTTTTTTTGAAATAAATATAGATTATTGTGGGCCACTTAATAAAAATGATAATGGCAATTACTTCAAGTCCAATGGGTATCTTTTCTGCCGATATCGTATAGCTAAGGGTAAAAAAGGTGTTTTCACGGTGGAGAAACTTGTAAATTTCGTTTTAATTTTGAGAATAGAGTTAGGGTGTATCCTTCGCAGGAAGCAGGCAATTGTGATCGAATCTATTATCAAGACTTATTACCATATCTTAATAACATATCGCGTAATCGATATTAGCACCAACTGGGTCATTTAATCTTAACTACTTATTATACGATGCCATTATGCCACTGAAAATAAATAATCGCTCCCAGTTAATATATGCCTTAACAGAGATTGCTGCCCTTGAGCACACGTTGATGTGCCAATATCTTTTTGCTGCAGCCTCATTAAAATCTTCCATCACTGAATTTAGCAATAAGGATCGTGCCTTTCACCAAATTGAGTTGGCGAGGGTTTGGAAAAAAAACCTTTTAATGGTTGCAAGGGAAGAAATGCAGCATCTGACTTATGCTATAAACCTTTTGGTATCAGTCGGCGGGAGCCCCACTTTTATGCGCCCTAATTTCCCGAACTATAACCGCTTTTATAAAAGCGGCCCAGGATCGCCTGGGCTCATGATGTCAATGGAAAGATTCAGTGCTGGGACAATAATCCGCTTTATTCAGTTTGAGGCTCCACCTCCACCGTCTATGACGGAAGCAAGGTTTACCCCTGTACCAGAACCCAATTATTATCAAACCCTGCATGAGTTTTATATGGCCGTCAAAGAGGCCTTTACAGATGAAATGTTTGTAGATTACGGGGATCAATATGATCCGATAGATGAGGATAAAAGCGCTAGGTTAGCCTACAGAAGACCTATTAATAATATAGTAAAAAATATAACCGAAGCCAAGGCATTGATTGATATGATTGTTGAGGAAGGGGAGGGTTCCACCGGCGCCGATCCTGAGGCACATGNNTCAGAAATATACTAGCTGCCCTGGAAGTGGAACTGCAGGCCGATAAAGACTTTGATCCTTCCCGTCCCGTGTTGAGCAACACTATGACAAGAGTTCATGATGACATGGAGGAAAATCTTGAAAAGTACCTGCATATCATTCCAGCGGACCTGGCAGACGGGTTACCATTTAACCTTCTCCAGCTATTCAACGGCGCCTACGAAATTTTGCTGACATGGCTATACCAGGTGTTTGACCGGCACGGAAGCAAGGACGAATTGCGTGCTATTGAGACTCTGGCATTTATGCCTTATATGACGGAAATTATAAGACCATTGATGGAAGTCCTGACCAAAGTTCCAATCAGACTGAATGATGCGTCAGGTACTTTGGGGGCGGGTTTTGAGGTCACATCCAATAATTTTTTAATCCCAAAACCTGAAATCACTCATAAGATTACCATTGAGCGCTTAAGTGATCTTATAACCTTGTCTACTCAAATAAGTGACCAAATAAGTAAGTCAAACGACCCCGTAATAAATTACCTAATCGAAGATTTTTACTTTATCCGAAAATCTCTTGCAATTTTAAAAGAAGAATTTGAGAATAGGGTTTTATATGGATGGCCTGCTACGAACATTGACTTAACCAAATCTGAAAGCCCGGATTCCCTGAAATCTTGGGCTATGCGAGGCCCGGCTGTCCTTGAACTAAAATTTCAAGGATGGTTTCAATGCCGGCTGGCTTCTGACCCGGACGGAGCAAACGAAAAGCGCGGAATAACAGGGAATAATTTTGCTATCGGAGATCAACCGGACCTTGACCGAATCATTCGTTTTCAGCCTTCCTCGACAATTATCCGTAGTCATTGCCCGGAAATTGGTGTATATGTTATTACAGCTAAAATTATCGCTCCACCCATTGACTTGTATAATGTAGTAAAAGAAGTACCTGATTTTATTGGAGCAAAAATAGACTTGTTAGACAGCCCTAAGTTTGAGGGAAGAAATCATATGGTTTCGGACGATGGGGAACCTATTGACCCGTTTGAGTTAAGGATTGAAACGAACAATGGTATTGTTTTATCCAGGGCTGTTATCGGCAACGGAGAAATAAATGATATGACTAGCGGACAAAGAGCTGGTTCAGGGCGGTACGTCACAAACGGAGGCGCTAGTACAGATGCTGTCAAGGAATACCTTAAAAGAATAGGTAAATATACCTCACCTCATTCATACCTCGATGAAAGAATCGCGCTTCTCAAAGCAGACCTAGCTAAAATCCCGCCAGATCAGATTCAGGGATTGGCGGCAGAAAAGCTATTGTTCAGGTTGCAATGCCTCGATGAAGCAAAAATGTCTTCAGTCGGCAAACCTGTGGCAGGCGGCGTCAGATGGAGTCGGTATTTTTTCTTTGTTGATTATCTACACACGATAAGTGGCAAGCCCGTCATTGACATGAATAAGGTAGACCTTGGCTTTACTTTCAGGAAAGGCCATGCGAGAGATGTAAATGAGAAATGGTTAATTGAATATCATTTCGGCTTTTTTGATTCTGATGCCCTTTCTGCCTATGCTTACGGAACAATTAAAATCCCTGTTGAGATCGTGTAGCGTCAGCCCATAGTTTTATGTTACTTCTAAATATTGAAAAATTAGCATGTAATTTTGATTTCATGGAAGGATAAAATATTAAAGCGCTCCTTGAGAAGTAACGATTCTACAAATCAAGACCTAGACATTATCATCCTATAATTAGGCTGACGTCATATTAAAGGCAAAACCCGAACCTTTCGGTCCGGGTTATAACAGTGCCCAGGACGAGGCTCGAACTCGTAAGCCTTGCGGCGGTAGTTTGATAAACTACTGCGTATGCCAGTTCCGCCACCTGCAATTCCCGACTCGCAGATAGACCTTAAAAAATGAAACCCATGCTGGGCGTGGGTTTTAGGTCTTTTAACTCGCGGACCTGCATGATTTCGGATATATCAGATATGTTCCTGCACGGCATCGATATATTAAGACTTTCCCATTTTAACTGAGGAAGATATATTTTCCATTTTCTTGAAAAGAATTAAAACCCGGACTCCTAAAAAACTAAGCAAATCGGAGTTTAAGGAAATTGCGAAATTCGCCAACATTAATTTTATACAACCCTAATGACAGAGGAATTTGATAAGAAAATGCTCGAAGAGCATTACAACCGGTTCTTACGGACGAATTATGAATATAAGCGTCTGCAGTATTATCGGTATAATTTGCGTTATACTCTTTATTAAATCAAAAAAGCCGTAAATGATTGATTTACATCTTTTTAATAAAATTAAAAAGACCGGCGGGATTAGAAATTTATACTAATGCCTCGGAATCTGCTAGGACTATAATGTTAGGCCTAAATAGGGAGTGGATTAGGAAGTAAGGAGACTTCTAGGTTGAATCGCCTTTCATTTTTCTGACAGCCACTATCTGGTTCTTAAAAAAAATCAATGGTGAAGAATATTGTACACTGCCCCACATAATTGAACTCATGCNNCTAAATGAAAACACTTAGTGGCTATTAAATTTTTATAAAAATAAAATGGTATAATTGATTTAACAAGATATGTTTAACTGACTAAATAATAAAATAAATACTATCACTTCGAAATATCGGTTCTATTAATTTCTTAAGTTTGGATACGTACATGTAATCAGTGAATCAGCCGTCATTCAGTATCCCCTTATATCTTCGTTCCCCGCAAAACATTTTGATAGGATTTTTTCTGAAGTTATTTCAGATTTTGCACGCTGCCGACTGTGAAATTTGATGGTTCGTATCCTCAAGGTTTGTTTGATTCCAAATATATTAATAAACAAACAATCATATATGGGAAGAAATATCATCACTAAACCCTCTCCTGAAGCATTGGAAGGCAATGAATCTGCCAAGGCAATTGTACCAGATAATTATACCTCACAAATTGTAAAACTAATCCCTGTAGAAATTGTCGGTGTTTATCTTGGAATACAAAATATTTTTTCGACACTTCCTGAACATGCGCGTTTTGTTACCCAGGGAATAATTTTCTTAATTATTCTGGCAATTTCCGGACCGTACCTCAGGATTGTTGCCGAGGTAGCGGACAAAAAACTAAGGACAATCTCCATCATTTCGTATTCCATCTGGTGTATTTCCCTTGGCGGTCCTTTCGCCTATTTACTGACATGTCTGCATTCAGTTGTCACAGCGGAACAAATTGGTGGAGCATTGATCATGTTATACACATTGATTGTCCCGATGCTTTACAAAATAACCTTTAGTACCTCTAAACCTCCTCAATAGAAAGATATGAAAAATTTCCAAAATAAAATTCTCGAAAATGTTTCAAGAATTGAAGCCGGTAATCCAGCCCTCGCTATTGAATTAAAAAATATTCGCAAAGATCCTGAATTTAAAGATCAGGCGTCGAAACTGGCCTCAAGACTACCGGCTTCAGAAGGGGGCCTGGAAAAGGCCGGAGGAAATTTTGCATTGGAAACGATCGTATTACGTGTTGGCCGGCCCGTTCTCGCTATTTATAAAGATGATGCCATTCTTGAATTCAAAGATCCTGAAAGTCTTTTCTGGAAAGAAAAATTAATAGCGGCTGAGTCCTTCATTACAAAGGCCGTAAAAGCTATAGGCCGTATTGAATTGGAAAATGATCCGGTTTATGATTGGGTCGGAACAGGCTGGCTTGTCGATACCGACGTCATCATTACAAACCGGCACGTCGCAAAAATTTTTAGCCAATGGAGTGGAAAGCGTTTCGTTTTTCGACAGGGAAGAAATGATCGGTTAGTCTCAGCGTCCGTTGATTTTCTTGAGGAGGCCAATCGGCAGGATGAATTTACTTTTACCATAGAAGACGTTTTACATATAGAACGTGATTCCGGACCCGACCTTGCTTTTCTCAAAGTAAGGTCTGCTGCAGAAAAAGAACTACCTCAAAAAATCTTATTAGCGACCGCCACGCCGGTAAATAATCAGGAAATCGGAGTCATTGGAGCANNACAACAACTAATGGTCGATATTTTTGGCGATGTATATAATAAAAAAAGGCTGGCTCCGGGTCAGATTATAGGAGTGTCCGATAAAGAGCTTTTACATGACTGTTCCACGCTTGGAGGAAATTCGGGATCAGTTCTGCTTGATCTGAAGTCTGGTAACGCCGTAGGTCTTCACTTCGCCGGCCGATTTCTGGAAAGCAATGAGGCAATTCCTGCGTTTGTGATTTCGTGTCGGCTAAAGGATCTTGCAAATGGAACTTTGAAAGATAAAATTGACCTATCTGAAGACAATACGCCGCAAAAAATGTCTTCTCCCGTTTTCGCTAAAATGACCCGTAACAACGAAAAGAGCATCAGAGTCGACTACAACATTCCCCTCTCGGTAACTATTTCCTTCGAAGATCTTTCGACAGCCAATCCCCGGCTACGGATATCCGGAATCGCTGATGACAGCGGAAAGGAGGATGAATTTTATACCGAAGCCAAACCTGCAGATTATGCAGACAGGGATGGCTATACAAATCAATTTCTGGGAGATGGTTTTAAAGTACCGATGCCAGAAGTAGTCGGGAGGAAGCAATTAGAAGATGTTTTAGAATTTGGAAACGAGCAGGTTCTTAAATATGAGCATTTCTCGGTTGTCATGAGCGAGAGCCGTCGTCAATGTTTTTTCAGTGCTGTAAATATTGATGGTAAAACATCTATTCCAATGGCAAGAGGGGCATGGAGACTGGATCCCAGAATTGCCAAGGAGGCCCAAATAATGAAAGAGTGTTACGGTAGTCCACCAAAATTCAGCCGGGGTCACATGACCCGAAGGGAAGATCCGATCTGGGGCAAACCCGGGGAAGCAGCGAAAGGGAACGAAGATTCCATGCATGTCACCAATACGGTTCCGCAAATGCAGTCGCTTAATGCCGGCATTTGGTTGGGTTTGGAAAATTATGCATTAAAAAATGCCCGAAAGGATAAGATGCGACTTTGTGTATTTACAGGGCCTGTCTTCCGAAAGGATGATCCTGTACAATTTGGTGTAAAAATCCCGGTTTCTTTTTGGAAAGTCATTGCTTTTATTCATGACGAAACGGAAAAACTTTGCGCAACCGGTTATTGGATATCCCAGAAAGAATTTCTTCTGGAGGAGGAATTTGTTTTCGGTAAACACAAAACCTACCAAAAAAGAATATCCGAGATAGAAACCATTACCGGACTGTCCTTTGGTAAACTGGCGGAAATCGATCCTTTTACATCAGTAAATGAATTACCCGATACCTTTCTGACAGCTTTTGATCAAATCAAATTGCTGTAATTATGGCGCTGAATCTAACATTAAACCAACAGGAGGAACTCGAAAAAGTTGTTTTAAAGGCTTATGATCTAAACGGGCTGGAACGAATGCTACGCCTCAAACTCGGATTCAAACTGGGGGAGGAAATGAATACCAACAGGGGACTTAAATATGTGGTGAGTGACCTCGTGCAAAAAGCTGTTGATGACGGGTGGATCGAAAAGTTGATCATTGCAGCAAAGGAAGGCGCGCCTCAAAACCTTCCACTCCAGGAATTTGTATCTACGCTGAACATAAAACCTGTAGAGAAACTGCCAAAAGAAAATATCGTTACCGGTGAGCAAGGCAACCGATTGGAAAAAGCCGTCCGCAAGAGAGCGCCTCTAATCCCGTTCGCAGCTTTTACCAGCAAACTGAGCGCCATAGGATCCCGCATTTGTAGAATAGAAATTCCGAAAGGGACAGCACAGGGAACAGGGTGGCTCGTCGGTCCTGATTTGATCATGACCGCCTACCATGTGATTGAAAAAGTTGTGAAGGAAGTAGACGGCTTGGCTGACGCTGACATCGTTTGCCGGTTCGACTATCTTTCCGCAACAATCAATCAACATGCACTGCCGGGACGAATATGCAAAGTTGCAGTTCAATATCTGGTAGACTATAGTCCGTATTCCAGGGCGGATCTCGAGGCCACGAATGACGAACCGGGACCAGAAGAGCTGGATTATGCGCTGATTCGGTTGCATGAGGCCGTTGGTAATGATTTATTGGACGGAGATATCAGAAGAGGGTTTATCGAGGTGCCTGAAAATCCTCCTGTGATGACTGAAAATGATTTTGTAATCATCCCCCAGCATCCGGATGGCAGGATGCTGGAACTTGCTTTGGGAGAGATATTAAAGTATAACAAAATTGCGAACAGAGTGCAATATGATGCGAATACTGAACCGGGTTCTTCCGGCTCCCCCTGTTTTACTATTAATCTTGTCCCCTTCGGATTGCATCATGCCTCCGGACCTGCAAACAACCTGGCATATAATCAGGGCGTCCCTTTAAGATCAATTATTAAACTTTTAAAAAAAAGGAATATTTCCCCGTTTTGGACTTAAAGCTTGTCTAAACATCTGTTATGAGTGAAACACGACAAATACTGGAAAAAGAAATCTCCAGGTTTAACCTCGATCAACTGGATGCTCTTGTAATGGCAGCACTGGACGAATCACGCGAATCCTTTGCGATTAAGCCGAATCTTCCAGCCATCGTGTTCGAACTGTTTGAGCAATTGGAAAAGCAGACCACCAAACTCATTCGATTCCTGCTTTTTCTCAAAGAAACCAGCGAGCGGCCGGAACTAAAATCTGCTGTTACGGATTATTTGCAGGAACTGCTCGGAGGTCCGCTGCCCAAAACAGATCCCTATAAAGAAATTGTTGTCCTGGGTGAACCATTTGTTGACCGGCAGACGCTTAAGGAAATGCTTCGTGATTTTTTCAATGAACCATACAAGAGGGTTTTGGGAACCCAGGGCGCCCGTTACTGCGGAAGGTCGCACGCCCGNNCGTACTTCATTCAGAACGTTGCCAGAAAAGAAAATATTGGATTTACCTATATTAATCTTTTGGGGTCAAGTGTCAGCGAAATTATTGTTGAACTCATCAATAAAATGCGCTTGCCTGTAAATGATTTCCGGGATAGGTTAGCCCAGGACACTACCCAAGTCAAGGGATTTATTTCAACATTAGTCGGATACAGCCACGAATTCACGCTATCGGGAAAACGCTGGTGTCTCGTGTTTGATCATCATGATCTGATCGAGGTACATCCGCTGGTAAAGGAATTTATCGAGTTATTGATCAAAGACACGCTGGATCAATCTTTGGAAAATATTTGGATGATTCTTCTTGGATATGGCGATTGGACCATTCTGTCCAATTACTATAAAAATAAAATTGTTCCGGTACCAAAACTTAGCCTGATTGAACGACTGGACCTCGAAAGATTTATTGAAGAACTCTCCATTCGTAAGGGGGAAAATTTAACACCGGTACAGTTGGCCGATAGAAAAAATAAAATATTTCAAAACATAAACTTTCCTCTGGCAGATCTGGATAGCATGCGTGCCATGGGCGATACACTTCGGAATTATTGNNCGCAAATCACACCCGAACAAATACAGAAAGAACTGGATTTACTGAAGAAAAGCGATTATATAAAAATAACTCCATCCGACTATAGATTCCAGGAAGCAGCATGCGTACTGGTCTGTTTTGAGCCGGAGAAATTGAACCCGGTGAACGACTATCAAAATGTTGCCGTTCAGGAAAAAGGATGGACTGATTTCTTTTCCTTTTGCAACCCTGTCAGAAACAAAACAAACGGCAATTGGTGGCAATTGCGTGACCGTGTACGCGAGCAGTCTTTAAAAAGATTGCAATCCTTGGAAAATTTGATTCAGGCATTAGATGCCAATCCTGAACGGACAAGAGAAACATCCCAAATTCTGTTTGAAAGAATATTGAAAAACGATTCGATTGATATTGATCAGTTAAAAAGGGAAGACCTCGTCTTTCTATTAAAAATTTTGGATTGGGTCAAGGGCATTATTCCAGTGGAATCCTTGCAAAGTGCCATTCAACAGGCCATTCCCATGGCTGATCTTCTTGCACCTATGCAGCGATTGGCAAAAGAAAATTTTGTCGGAAGAAAAAAAGAGCTGGAACGGTTGAATCAATATGTCGGCATTCAGTCAGACCCGGGAATGATCAGAAAAACCGGTCGTTTTATTCTTGGTTTATTTTTGGATCTCGATAAAAATCCTCCATTTCTAATTTACGGTCCTGGCGGCGTGGGTAAATCCACTTTACTTGCAAAATTTATACTCGACAATGCGGAATCTATCGGCAGCGGGGCACTTCCCTTTGCTTACCTCGATGTGGACAGGGCTGCACTCGATCCCGAAAACCCGGATACTTTTATTTTTGAGGCCGCGCGCCAGTTAGCCACTCAATTGCCTGACCATAAACAAAGACTTCTTTCCCTGAAGGAGGAATTTGAATTTAGGTCGAGCCAGTATGACAAATATGAAAATTCCAAATCCTTTCGCAGCACCCAAAACGTATATGACCAGTTCGCAAGCATTATACGTTCGATCGACAAACCAGTGTTGATGGTAATAGATACATTTGAGGAGGTTCAGTACCTTGGCAGGGAGATTGTACAAATCATCTGGGAATTTCTGGTTTCTTTGCAGAAGAGAGCACCTAATTTGCGAACAATCGTAGCAGGGAGGTCGATGATCAAAGAATTCCCGGTCCAGGACCAGGTGTTGAAGGAATTAAGCATAGAAGAAGCCCAGCAATTGCTCAAAAGCGGTTTGTCGGATCTGCACGCCGATACGGAACCATTGCAAGAAATCATTGATGATATTATCAATGTGGTGGGGCTAAATCCCCTGAGCCTCCAGCTTGCCTGCTCAATTGTTTATAAAGAGGGAATTGATAAATTAAAAAAAATAGAAACAAGGAGTTGGCTCTTCCTTCGGGTAAGATCCGAAGTGGTGCAGGCCAGGTTATATGGACGTATCCTGGCCCATGTCCATGACGAGGAGGTCAAAAAGTTAGCGTACCCCGGATTGATTGTCCGCAGAATAACGGCAGAGATTATCCTGTATGTTTTGGCAGGCCCCTGTAATTTGAAGGCAATAAACATTAAAGACGCTGATTATTTAATGAATATACTTGCCAGCGAAGTCTCGCTTGTCGATCCCGATCCTGAAGATGGCGCCCTGTATCACAAGCAATATGTTCGAAGGATCATGCTTAGCGATCTCAAAAATGAGATCAACCCTGATACTGTTCGAAAAATTCATGAAAACGCGATTCAATACTATTCTGCAAAGGACGACAATATATCCAGAGCCGAATTGATCTATCATCTGCTTTCAAAAGGAGGTGGTTTGGAGCAGGCTAATGCATTATGGCGTCCGGGTCTGGACTCACGGCTGAGAAATGCCCTGGAAGAATTGCAAAATGAGGAACGTATCTGGCTTTCTAAAAAACTAGGAGTTACGCCGGATACACAGTTATTGAAAAATGCTGACTTAGAAAATTGGGAAGAAATCACGGCTGTCTCAGCCCAGCGTTTGCTTCAATCCGGGAAATCCGCTGAAGCACTTAAATTATTAAGAGAACGGGATGGAAGAAGTCCAGCCAGTCCCCTATGCAGAATTGAACTGGAGACCCTGCGCACGCTTGGCCTATATGACGAGGCCGAGTTCATGTCGGAAGAAATATTGTCGAGGCTGCCCGCTACCGTGCCCCCTTCCTTTACCCGGGAACTGCTATTGCAGGCCGCCTTTATCAAAGAAGCGCAGGGTAATATAGATTATGCCATCAGTTATATTACCGAGGCGGAGAACATGGCGACGGGAGCAGCTTCCACCATTGAACATCTCAGGGCCCTTATTACACACATTCGCCTGCTGAGGAAAAAAGGTGACCATGCCGACGAGCAGCGCGCCACATTAATCGACCAGGCCATGGCACTCGTATCTGATCCCTCGACCTATTCTATTCTTAACGATTCTCCAGCGCTGTTAAGGGAGACGGTGGCAGAACTCGGTAAGATTGCACCCCGGATTCTCGACGAAGCAATTAACCNNATTGAAATAATCAGTAAAGACCAAATCGGGAAATTGTCAGAGGGCTTATTTAACTGGAACAATCAATTACAATCCGGGCCAAATGCAGGTATCGGAGAGCTGGCCGAACGGGCGGGGTTGCCATTAAATAGTCTGGAATTCTGGAACGAATATATTGAAAGGATGGGTGTCAAAAACATCAGTGGCAGTATTCAGAACTGGAGAAAAGAAGTGGCTGAGCATCCTTTTGCCAACACGATGGGTTCGGAATTTGACAAAGTGCTGGTAGACATTTATCGTAACACGGTGGACGGTTCCATAAACAGAAATACTATTGGAGGCGGCCCCAATCCATTTCAGAATGAACAATTTTAGGGCATCCGAATTCATTTATAATTTTTTTATTACCATCTAAACCGAAAATATGGAAAAAGCAAAAAAAACCACTTCTACAAGATGTCTTGTCCTGAAATAGCTTGTCACTATTGCCGTTTTTTCAACCTTAACTGTACAGATTCGTACTAATAGGTAAGGGCCAACTCTAACGTTGACCCTTATCCGCTGACCGGATGGGCCCACCGAAAGGGTCATAATCTATTTAAAAGCAATACTTTATAATTTCAGTCGAGTTTTTAGTCGAGGGAGTCGCCAAAAACCCTTCATCTGTACCTATGTGAACACTTTCGTACATATCCGAACAAAGTTACCAAATTACTAGAAAATAATTTGATACTTTTTAGCAAAAACTCTTAAGCAGGTAAATCATTTCTTGCGCTATCTTTTGCCATCTTCCATTGATGTAAATCCGGGAATTTATCCATTACCTTTTGAGGATCTTCCTGAATTGCTTGTAAGGCAATAGCCTCGAAGGCTTGCCCCATGGCACCTTGAGGTGGCGTTTTCGTATTTGTGGCAATAGTTCCTAAAGGTTTGAAAGAATCTTGGGGGGGAAAGGGCGGCGCCTCTGTATATTCTTTTGTTAAAGTAATACATACACTTTTAATTGAAGGGTTTCCGTTTTTACGTGCCTCCACCGTATCAGAATAAGGCTTTCCTGAATTAAATACTTCAGTCAGGAATTGTAGCACTGAAGTATGGTCCATCAGTTCATGGCAGACTGATCCCTTCTCCACAAATGGAGAGATTATCAGAGCTGGTACCCGAGGCCCCAAACTTGTAAAGCTATATGGAGGTGTACTCGTAGTTTTATAAGCTACTAGCGGAGGAGGTATGTGGTCATAAAAACCACCATGTTCGTCATAATAAACGATCATTACTGTTTCTTTCCACTTTTCGTTATTGGAAATCACCGCTTCATACGTTTGGCTAAGTAATTTTTCTCCCCAACCTATTGCCAGAGGTGCATGGTTATCATTGGGTTGATCGGAACCGATATGCGGAGCATCAGCATAAGAGGGCTCCACAATAATTAACTGAGGCGTATCAGATTTTGGTTCATTAACCATATCTGGACGCAAATCTTCATATGGCTTAAATCGATCGCTAAAGACAAAGGGCCACATCTCCCGATAAAAAAGAAAAAATGAAAGACTGTCATGATAAACCCTCCAATTGATATTGTTCTTTTTCATCCAATCAAACAAACTGTCTTTTGTATCAATAAAGCCTGTTTTTGTTAAATGAATTTCCGAGTCCCCGCAAAAAGCCATTGTGCGGTTAGGTTGAGTGCTAGTGGGAATTGGAGTAAACCAACGATCGCAAACGCAATAATTGCGGGCTAAAAAAGAAGTCACCGGGACTAACCTGGAAGGGAAAAAACCCATGGGAACTGCTTCACCAACTGGCGTGNNAATCTATTCTGATCTGTTTTATAAGCCAATTGGGTCGCTACCGCATCAAATTCATGGGGTATATCAAAAGATAGTTGATTGTCATCCTGGATAATATATGGATTATATGCATCACCATTAAATATGTTTTCATACGCTGACAGAGGAGAGTGAAGACCGTCCACTTGTTCATTTATTTTTTCATAACTTAAATGCCCCAGCATATGATCAAATGACCGGTTTTCAAACGTTATTAATACCACTGTTTTTACTTTAGTAACATCAATCATGATTTTTCTTTTTATAATGAATCGTTGCTATTATCCGTAGACTTGTTGGAATCGCAGAATGATCGCTTTTTTCCTTATCTGACAAAGGTGAATGGAACTCCCAAATACCTTCCAGCGGTGTGCCATCAAATTTAAATGAAGAGTCCTTTGAAACAACTTCAGTTATTCCATTGTGGATAACGAGAATTATTCTTGGTAGGGTATTTATAATAACTTTTACATCGAAATAATTGCCCCAGCGGGATATGCTTTTTTCTCCTATTGCGATTAAACTATCAGCTTTGACTTCCGCAACGAAAGCGATAGTGGTCGCGCTTTCTACAGGAAGCACTGCAACCAATTGAGACCTTCGTTTTTCTTTAGCCCCTTTTTTAACAGTAAGAATATAATTACGGTAATGGGTTGTATCCTCACTATTCCCATTTATCGTGTCAACCTTAAGAGAAGGAGTGCCCCGAACGCTATAACTAACCGTTACTGAATCCTTTTCAGTAATGGTCTTTGGATTTACAGTAAAGGAATGTACGGCTGGCCCACAACTACAAATACAAAACAGAAAAATCCATAATAATAGTTTCATAAACACTTTTTAACAATTAGTATTTCTTTGATTTTCATAATAAAATTTATATTTATCAATCATCCTTGGAAGAACGTATGACTTCCAGAACCACTCCTTGCTTTAGCTATAACTTGTTGGTCGTAAATATCTAGGGTAAAATATTTTGTATTTCTTTGGGAGGCCCAATTCACTTTCATATTCCCTTTACTCCTGGCTTGAAACATTTGTATGCATTTCGCCTTCAAGTTTTTGACGTTTTTTGTTATAAAAGAAGTCAGGGATTAAGGGGCCATCCTTACGATGGCAATATATTTTATCCTGTACTTTCCTTAATGAATGAATAGAAGGCGCTTCATGCAAGTTACCAATGTTCCCGACCGTTTGATGTAAATCAATAGCAGCTTTGATTGCCTTTGAGTGGTCTACAATGATTTTGAACGTAAGGACGAATACTGGAAGGAAGGGTAATATAACTTGCACAAGGAAGTTTGGGACTGATGTTTTAGTAGAAAGAGAAATGATCATTAACAAGGCGAGAGTAATTATCGATATTACAATGCTAGCCGTTTTATATTTTTTCCGCAATGAACTATCGTAATACAGATTTGTTTTCTGACAAATTAAAATAGAATCTCTGTGAGAAGATGCATTGATTTCAATAGGGTACCAATCATTTAGTGGAGCAGCTTCAATTGAAACATATTTTTTAGAATATTTGTTGATTATTTCTATGCCAACCTTTTTCTCAACAAAGATTTTGTTCCATTCCATGTCATATACATCACAGTCAAACTCTTCTTGAATCTTTGCAGCATCGGTACGATAAGTTCCTATCATGGTGTTAAAAAAAATAATGTCTATCAATGAAAGTCCAATACCGTATAGAGCTGCGTATTGGGAAATATCGATTTGAAAATTATCTTTTAGATAAAGCTTGAGAAGCGAAACAATAATAGTTACCGGTACGGTCAAAATAATTTGAATAATTAAGATCCTTTTGGCTTCCCTATAAAGCTGTCGTTGTGCTTTCAGTTTTCTGATATTTTCGGGCTTGTTTTGATTAACTAAAATGCTATTCATAAAATTTTAATAATTAAAGGTTGGAAAACTATCTCCAAATATCTCTCTCCATTTTTGAATGGCTTCTTTCATCTGGCTGTTCTGTTCGAATGTCCTTGCCTCTATTGCTTTTGAATTGTCAAGAAGTGCCCGTTGGCGGATTTTGTTCCTTTCTTCTAAGTTTAAGGTATTCAAATCACCTTGAATACCCTTCGGGTCAGGGAAGCCACTCAATATGGCATTTGCTAAATAGGCTAGCATATCTTTTATTTCAATATCTACGAATTTTGTATGAACTCCTTCGTTGAAGAAATTTAATACCATGTTTTCCAGCATATATGACTGGACAGAAGGCATCGTTGGCCGCAGGTTCCAATATTTCGCAAGTCGGATAACATCAAGGACTGAAACCTCGTGATTGGAGTTAATGGTGGATACCCTGTACTGATCTATTCGCGGATCGGATTTCTTCCAATTACCGGCTCCATCCGGGATTAGGTAGTAGGTTCTTCCATTATTTTCGGGAACCGTAATATAACACGGAACAATATCATAGACCCATTCATACGATTGTAGTTCCAGGGTGACTGCTTCTTGGTTCCTTTTTATGTCAGCTTTCTTATATTGTGGAATCTTACTCAGATATTCTTTAAACCTATTAATGACTTTAATAGAGTTGATCTCGTTTGTCCCATCAAAGCAGAGGGTACTAAAATGGGGAGCAATATTTGAATTGGTAACTGTTATTTTGTTTGAATATTCGTTGTATGTTGCACTCTGTGCGTGGAGAATAATCATCATGTCAATATCATCGAGGGGTCTAATTTTTGTTTTCCTTGAAAAAGATCCATAATCGATCTTGATATCCGGGTGAAGTGTAGGAAATTTACCGTCTTCTGGAAATTTCACAATTTCATCAACTAACCATTTTTTACTTCCCTTTGCAATTTTTGTTCTTTCAGTATCTAACCTGACGGAATCCGCAAGGAATTGTGCAAATGCATTATCTACTGTGGTTGCCATTTTTCACTTTATTTTATCTTTTCCGAGAGTTTGATGAATTTTAATTTCTCAATATTTTTTTCATTGTCTTGGAAATTGACCATTAAAAAATAAATTCCAATAATAAAAAGCATTATCAAGATTGCCTTTGGTTCTGGCGTCATAAGCTTTCTCTGCTCTTGATAAAGCTGTACTTAGTTTGGAAAGTGCTGTTGTTTTTTGTGCCATTGTTTTGCAAGACGGGATTAATCCAGATATGCCCATGGGGTCTCTCATATCGGCTAGCTGAAGCCGGTCTAATTCATTTAGGATATTAGAAATAGCTTCATCATATGAGAGGATAATATTACTTTCCAGAAATTTTGTAACCCGCAGTTCAATATAAAACGAGATTATAGGGACATCATGCATGAATTTCCAAGCTTTTATGAATTTGATCAGGGGCTTTAGTTTTCCCCTTAGCTTTTCATCAATAGTCGTGACATATTTATTATGTGCTTGAGGGCTCGAATACATCCAATCGCCATTCCCATCGGAAATTTGATAGCGAGGGTAATTTCCATAAGGAGTTAAAGACATCCCATTGAAATTACATGGGGTTACTTCGATCGTTTCAGATGCGTATTGACCAAAAGGTATCAGAACCGCCGGGTTGTTCACTTCAATCCCTGAAGTTCTTGGAAACGTGTATTGCAAGGCTTCTTTTAATTTCCTTAAAACAAGTGTAGAATTTGAAGATGATTTGCCAGCAGGTATGGGCGCGAAGTAATCAGTATCGCTGTAATGCCTTACTGCTGTTTCATTGCCAAATGATCCAGTGTCAAACATATCATAGCATTTGAAATTATTGGCAACACAACTTTTGATAGAATCCTTGTGTTTGACTGCCATTTCGTGTTCGCTATGAAGAGGCTGAATCTTGCTCAAAAATGCCTGAAATCCTTCAATAACTGCTTTTGACATAAATCTCTAGTATTTGTTTTCGAATTGAATTTCAATTGATTAGCGCAATTTAATTGCATATTCTGATAAAATATATCAAAATTAGCAATAAAAATACGAATAAAGTAAATAATATTACGATTAATGAAATAATTATGCCATTTAATTTTGTTTTTATTTCGAATATACTGATATTTGTATCAGTAAATACATAAAATAGTTGCTCAATGTATACGGAAATACTAAGAATAATTGAAGGTGGCCTCGCGAAAGATCTAAAGAAGGTCTACAATTATTCAAAATTACTGGCTGATAAACTTGCAAAGGATGGGGATGAAAAAATGGCAAAAATGATTTTTAGAGCCATTGAAAATGGGCCGGCCACTACAGTGACAATGGATGAATTATTAACTACACCTGTTGATCATGAGAGCCGGTTAAGTATTGTGGATGTGGAAGTGGCTTCAAAAGAGGGTTTCCCTCTTGTCTTTCCTAAATTGCTGGATAATAAAATTGAAGATTTTATTAACGTAGTACGGCATCAGGGTCAATTATTTAAAAGCGGGATTGAAATGTCGAACACTTTATTGTTATACGGTAAACCAGGTAGCGGAAAAACCACGATTGCACGACACATTTCCGAAAGAACAGGCTTACCATTGGTTATCGCAAGATTTGATGCCATTGTTTCCTCGNNCCGAAATACAGCTAAGAATCTCAGGAAAATTTTTGAGTTTGCAGATAACAAGCCCTGTATTTTATTTCTTGATGAATTTGACGCCATTGCCAAGGCTAGGGATGACCAATATGAATTAGGGGAATTGAAACGCGTTATTAACAGCCTGCTTCAGAATATTGACTCCTTTGCAAAACACAATATTCTTATTGCCGCTACAAATCACCCGGAATTGTTAGACAAAGCAGTCTGGAGAAGGTTCAACACTGTAATTGAAATCGGGTTTCCTCATGATGAAGGAATTATGGAGCTTGTGAAAGCATTTATCGAAGGGTTTGAAACGGATTTTATCCGAGATGAAAAAAAACTTGATAAGCTGGTCAAACTTTTGTCTGGTAAATCACCTGCTGATATAAAAAGCATAATTAATAATGCCAAAGCGCAAATTATCATTAATGGAAGAAGCATCTTGGGATATGAGGATGTCCTAGTTGAAATATTCGAATTCGATCACCACGGGGATCTGACGATTGATAAACTGGTGGAATTCCTCAATGAAAATGGAATACCTCAGGCTACTATTGCAGACCGTATGAAGGTTTCTCTCAGACAGGTCAGAAATTATTTGAATAAGCAATCGTAATATCATGGCAGAAAAGAATTTGCCTATAAAATTTTTTCAAAAAAGACAAAAAGACGAGTCAGCCACAGAAGGTGGTGGCAGCCGTGTAATTCCGTCGTGGGCGGATGTTGATCTTATCGGCGAAAAATCGGTATATATACGTAATGTGCTTACCACGGTTTCCCGTTCGCTTAATAGGAAGGTTAAAGCCAACAATTATATTCCTTCTGTTATAAAACTGAAAGTGAATGAAGATGCTTTAGCCAAGACTTATCGTAAAGAGATAGGCAATCTTTTCAATGTGGGTAAACTGAACATCATCGGCGTCAACGGTGAAGATGAAGTATTAGTGAAGATAGACAATGCAACCGATCTGCAGGCTATGATCAGGAAATTTGCCAATACGGAGAATGCTTATCCAAGTTATACAACGATCGTTGGTGTTTCCGCTATTACAAATATTGAAGAATTCAAACCAGAAATCAATATCGAACCGGATGATAACAGCATTTTAAAAGTAAAATTATTTAATTATGGCAACAGCGATCTGGATGCGATTCTTATCCGCGAATTTGAAAAATATTGCCAGGATAACAACCTTGAGTTTGAGCGTACAGTGTATTCCGCTGATCTGAACATATTCAGGGTCACTGGAATCACTGAAGATGCTTTTATGGAATTGAAAGATTTTGATGGTGTGCAGCTTGTGACGGGAATGCCGGTTTATAATGTAAGCCTTGATGAGTTAACAGAAGAGAATTTAATTCCTGTAAAGGCCCCCAAAAAAGGTGTAAACTATCCGGTTGTGGGCGTGCTGGATACCGGCATTGCCGATATTCCTCACCTCTTGCCATGGAAAAACAAAGAAAATTTTACAAAATATCATGAAGATGATATCAACAAAAGGCACGGAACTTTTGTAGCTGGCGTTCTTTTATATGGGGATGAACTGGAAGGCGAAAACTATACCGGTTTGGGAGGCTGCAAGTTGTTTGAAGCTATTGTAATCCCTGACCTCAGCAAACTAAAAATTTATGAAGACGAATTAATTGAAAACATCAGGGAGGCCATAAGCACTCACGATGATATCAAGATTTGGAACATGTCTATCGGTNNAAACCGCTTGACGAGATCCAGGAACAGCATGATGTGCTGATTTGCAAGTCAACCGGAAATTGCAACAATTTTACAATCAAAGCGCCCAAAAGCAGGATCGCAAAATCTGCAGATACGGTCAGGGGGCTTGTTGTCGGATCACTCGCTCAAAGTAAGACAGCTACTGACCTTGCGGAAAAGAATAATCCATCCCCCTTTTCCAGGACCGGCCCCGGCCCGGCAAACCTGATAAAACCTGAAGTTGTCCATATGGGTGGCAATGCTGGGCTCAATGCAAGGAATCGCCAGGTCAATAACCCTGTAAAATCATTCTCGCCCGACGGCAGCCTGGCAAAAAGCGTGGGCACAAGCTTTTCAACGCCGCGCATTGCAGCCATTGCCGCCGGATTGAATGACATGCTAAACGAAACGTTTAGCCCAGCATTACTGAAAGCATTGATCATCCATTCTGCCAGGTACCCAAAAGAAATGAAAATGCGTATTGCGGACAAAATAAATGCTGCAGGTTTTGGCATGCCCTCAAATATCAGCGATATCCTTTTTAATCAACAGAATGAAATTACCCTAATACTCCAGGACACTCTGGAAAAAGGAAATTTTATCGACATACTGGACTTCCCCTTTCCACAAAGCATGATCGACTCTGATGGATATTATTACGGGGAAATTACCGTTACCCTTGTTACAACCCCTATTCTTGAAGTTTCCCAGGGCGCTGAATATTGCCAGTCAAACATCGATGTCATGATTGGAACCTACGATGATAAAATCGAGCGGGACACTTCAAAGGCAACAATCAAAAATGCAATTGGTGCGGAAGGAAGGCAGAATATACTTGCAACAGCCGTTTATAGCAGAAATGCTGCAAAAGATGTAACGTCTCCTTTTGCTACGGAAAGAATGCTGGTTTCATATGGAGACAAATACCAGCCAGTAAAGAAATGGAGTGTAAATCTGGATGATTTTACCTATACGAATAAAGAGAAATTTTTAAGGGCACCAAAGAACTGGTATTTGAAATTAGAAGGCCTGTACAGGCATTTTACCGAAACGAAATGTGAAATGCAGAAAATAGTTCCCAGCCAAGAATTTTGCCTTGTCGTCACTATAAAAGACACGAAGAAAAAAGGAAATATTTACAATGAAGTCACACATTTGTTGGACAATTTTAGTTTTATTCACAGTAATGTGCGGATCAGGGAGGAAGTAAGAATAAGGTTAAATGCTTAGGATAGTATTCGTTCACTGTTTAAATTATAAAATATGCAGCTAGAAGGCGCAGTAATCAGAGAGCAAGGTCAAACCTTCGCGATTGTTGTGGTTAAACCCCATATACTTAATAATTCCGCTGAATGCGATGATGCTAGGCGAAATTTTCGGAATATTTTCCCCGGTATGCCCATTGTATTAATGGCACAGGATTCTAGGGGACTACCCACGTACCAGGGAAGACCTGATATTGTAAAATTTCTTGCTAGCATTAGTGTGTCACGGATCCCCTGGAAAAAATACAATTACAATTAATCTTTTTTAATTATTAAAACGATCTATTCTGGCTAAATACGGCGAGGTCGGCTACAGGCGTCACAAATACTCGGTAAAAAGGAGGTTCCAAAGATTCAATCTGAAGATGGAAGCATGAATGAAAGGGATATCGATTCAAGGAAGTTCATGGATAGTAAGGCCAATCGCGAATCCTTCAAAGGTGGTAATGAATGGGAAATAGGTTACTTAAAAAAACAGGGTCGGCCAATAGCAACCCTCTTCTTAAATTTAAAAAATAAATATCATGTTGGATTTAAGCAAAGAGATAATAACCGTGGAATGCGATTGCGGCAGAAGCCATAGTGCAACCTTCCAGGATACAATCAACGGTAGGATAATAAACTGCTCTTGCGGAGCAAACATTCAATTGAAGGACGACGGATCCGTAAAAAAAGGGGTGAATGAAATAAATAAGGCCTTTAAGGATTTGGAAAATGCTTTTAAAAAGATTGGGAGATAAACTCAATTGATTTATCTGAGAGTCTGCCGCTTTGGCACAATAAATATTGAAGAAAATCGTATGATGCGGAACCCCACTGCTTTGGCAAGAAGGGTCATTTTGGGCGTCCCTTTTTTCGTTTACCATTTTTAACGTGAGCATTTTGGGAAGTTCCCGGTCTACTCACCCCCGCCGCGGAAATTTGTTTGTTGCCAACAACTATAGAGTGAGTTAAATTGGGATAAACTTATCC
>PLCH01000595.1 GCA_003135585.1 Chitinophagaceae bacterium | reverse complement strand
CCTTAATATGAATCAGGTAATACCCAAAAAAGTTGAATAATAAAACAAGGACTGAAAGGACGATTGCGATGCGAATTAGTTTCCGGAAGGGGCTTTTCATGGTCATTCAGGGATTTCCATTAGGGTAACGTAAAAACTACCTTTTTAAGTTTCCAAAATGTAAAAAAAAGCAATTAAGCGGTTGATTCTCAGAGGGGNNTTCTACCATTGTTGCTGGTATTTCCCGGAATTCATATTGCTGGTTGCGTAACTGGGGTTCGAATCCCGCTTCCCGGATGGCTTTTTGTATACTTTTGCTGGTGAAACGATGGGGAGCACCGGCAGCGCTTACTACATTTTCTTCAAGCATAATACTTCCGAAATCATTGGCTCCAGCATGCAGGCAAATCTGTGCGGTTTCCTTCCCTACCGTTAGCCAGGAAGCCTGAATGTTCTTTACGTTTGGTAACATGATCCGGCTCATGGCAATCATCCGGATATATTCTTCCGGGGTAGTAAGATTATGGACGCCCCGGATTTTTGCAAGCAGGGTGTCTACGTCTTGGAATGTCCAAGGAATAAAAGCCAGAAAGCCTTTTGCATCTGCCGGCTTCCTGCTCTGAACCTCCCTGATCTTTACCAGGTGCTCAAAACGCTCCAGCAAGGTCTCAACGTGTCCAAACATCATGGTGGCAGAAGTTGTGATGTGGAGCTGGTGTGCTTCAGCCATGATGGAGAGCCATTCTTCTGCACCACACTTTCCTTTGCTGATCAGCCGGCGGACCCGGTCTGAAAGGATCTCCGCTCCTGCNNAAGGACTTCACGATGGCTCATTTTTTCCAGCTTGCAAATATGCGCTACTTCCGGAGGCCCCAGTGTGTGCAGTTTTAATCCAGGATACCATTCTTTTAGTTGCCTGAAAAGAGATGTATAAAAAAGCAAGCCCAATTCCGGATGATGGCCACCCTGAAGTAGCAGCTGATCTCCGCCCCAGCGCAAGGTTTCCTCTATTTTTCTTCTGTAGGTATCCAGATCTGTTATATAGGCCTGCTCATGGCCGGGAATCCGGTAAAAATTGCAAAATTTACAATTGGCTATGCAAACATTGGTGGTATTTACGTTCCGGTCGATCTGCCATGTCACTTTTCCATGCGGGACCTGCTTTTTTCGCAATTCATCGGCGATACACATGAGATCTGTAAGCGGTGCCTGCTCAAATAACAATACTGCTTCCTCTGCAGTCAGGAATTCCCTTTCTAACGCCTTAGTATATAGACCGGACAAGTCCATTTTCCAATTATTTAAATAAAGAACAAAGTTAGGACAGCAAAGTTAGAAATATTCATTTTGTATAAATGGTTTGTGTCTGCAAAGAACTTTTGGTATATTTCAAAAAATAATGAACCGGGGAATCGTTCGACATAATTGATAATAAAATAAATTTCGGCCGATCCGATTAATATAGTAGATGAACTCAATTGCTGCAGCCCTATTTAGAAAATTGTAAATCATTTTTATTATTATCTATACTACCCTGCCGGACAGAATATTCTAATGGGTGGGTAAGAAAACCAGGAACTAACGCCATGCGATGCCAGAAAAATACTCTGTCCCTGTTCTTTTTCCCAAAAAAGACCGCTAAATTTTTTTTAATCCCAGGGTTCGTTTTGCTGGGATTTTTTAGTCCTTCCTTGGTAAAAGGACAGGAGGAATTCCTGCCCCCTCCTTCCCGGCTGATAATCAGCTTCCCCTTTAGTACGTTTACCGGCGGAGTGGTGGTGATCAGAGGCCAGCTTGATAATTATCCCGATTCCTTAAACTTTATACTTGATACGGGCAGCGGAGGCATCTCGCTTGATTCCTCAACCTGTGTTCGTCTGAAAATCAAACCAATCCCTTCGGATAAGACCATCCGGGGTATCGCAGGTATCCGCCAGGTAAAATTTGTATATAATCAAAGGTTTCGTGTAGGAAAATTTATAGTTGATAGTCTCAATTTCCACGTGAATGATTATGATATTTTAAGCAGTGTATATGGGGATAAGATTGACGGAATCATCGGATTTAGTTTTTTCTCCCGGTATATCGTAAAGATAGATTATGACAGCTCTAAAGTATATGTATATTCGAATGGATACATGAAATACCCAAAAGGTGGCTTCCTGATTAAACCCATCCTGATCGGGCTACCGATACAACAAGCCAAAATAAAAGAGGGAGCCGACGTCAATTCAAGATTCTATTTTGATACAGGTGCCGGATTATGCCTCCTACTGTCAACTGATTTCGTAAACGACAGTTTGAAGTTAAATTCAAAAAAGAAAAAACCTTTCACAACCCAGGCGGAAGGACTTGGCGGCAAGACGGAAATGAAGCTTACCACGATTAAGGAATTGAGATTCGGACCATATAGATTCCGGAATGTGCCCACTTATGTTTTTGATGATGAGTACAATGTAACTTCTTACCCTTACCTGGGTGGACTGATTGGGAATGATATATTGCGTCGATTTAACGTTTACCTGAATTATGACCACAGGGATATTTACCTTATGCCCAACACACATTACCGTGACCCTTTTGATTATTCTTATACTGGATTGGGAATTTATTGGGTAGACGGTGAAATAAAAGTAGGGGACATCATAAAGGATTCTCCTGCAGATAAAGCAGGTTTCAAAGTGGGTGATGTCATATTGGGTGTCGACAATAACTTTTCCAACAATATACAGGCCTATAAAACCCTGCTGCAAAATTTGGGAATTAGAGTAAAGGTGGTTGTCAAACGTCCTGGCACTCTTCTGCAACTCAGCCTCAAAGTAAAAAACATATTGTGAACTTCTATGATGAGCTTCGGGCTTCTTAGGCA
>PLCH01000346.1 GCA_003135585.1 Chitinophagaceae bacterium | reverse complement strand
CTCCTCCCCTTCCGTCTTGGTAAGATTTTCATGTTCATAATCTGTGTTATATTTTTTAAGATTAATTTCTTTTCCGGGTTTCACCCGAAAATCCTTCAGGTACTCGAGTAATTTTGGATCTATGGTCATAAAATGGATTTGGCTGTTTTCCCGTTCAAATTAAACATAATTTATTTTTCTAAAAATTATCCTTTCCAGTGCAACAAGTTTATTGTTAAAACGACCTTAAAATAGGAGAAATCCCCAGGCGTGGATAAATGCATTTATAATTTACGAAAAATATCGTAAATTGATTTCAAATTTCTTTTATGGTAACTACCAGGTATATCAAACCAACCGAAAGTGAATTGGAAATATTACAGGTGTTATGGGACAGGGAATCGGCAAGTGTAAGGGATGTGCATGAGGAATTGGCAAAGAGAAAAGACGTGGGCTACACTACCACATTAAAACTCATGCAGATTATGCACGAAAAAGGAATTGTAAAAAGGGATGATTCATTCAAAACCCATATTTACCAGGCCGCTGTCAGCAAGGAAAAAACACAGAAACATCTGCTGGGAAAAATGATCAATACCTTGTTTGGGGGTTCCCCAACAGAATTGGTAATTCAGGCTTTGGGCAATCATAAGGCATCACCCGAGGAATTGAATGATATTCAGCATCTGCTGGATAATCTCAAAAAACAATAAATATGCATTTCATTACCCAATCTGTTTTGCTCAGGGCACTGGGCTGGTCATTGGTCAATAGTTTTTGGCAGATGTCCCTTGTTTGGTTGATATATACAAGTGTAACGGGCGCTGGTAGCCGGTTTTCCTCCGCCGCAAGACACAGGTTGGCTTTATTATCCCTCATGGTTGGCTCCAGTTGGTTTTTATTTTCATTCGTTGGCAATGTTTTTAGTGAAAATGGAATTCAGATTTCCCATTCCTACAGATNNTTATAAAAATATATCCGGAATTATTTATGTAATCAATAAGTTCATTCATGTTAATTTGCCTTTTTTGTCAATTACCTACCTGATGATGCTTATGCTGCTCTCTGGCCGGTATATCAAGTATTTTCGATATTCACTGCAATTGAAATTCTCGGGCCTCCATAAGATTGACCCGGAATTCAGGTTATTTACCGGTGCAGTCGCCCGCCATTTGGGCATCCGGAAGAAAGTGCAGGTTTGGCTCTCCACTGTTGTGGAAAGCCCCATGGTTGTTGGTTTTTTTAAGCCTATTATTCTCATCCCTATTGCAACCATCAACCACCTCACCCCCCAACAGGTGGAGTCCATATTATTGCATGAGCTGGCCCATATAAAAAGAGATGATTACCTGATGAACCTTTTAGTGACCATTAATGGCATCCTGTTATTCTTTAATCCTTTTGCTCGTCTACTGATAAACAATATTAATACCGAAAGGGAGCACAGCTGCGATGACATGGTCCTGCAGTTCCGGTATGATCCCTGCCTGTACGCTTCAGCCCTTTTGTCTCTTGAAAAAACAAGAAATCAATATCACAATTTGGTTATTTCCGCAATTGGAAAAAACAATCAGTTGTTATTGGAAAGAGTTAGAAGAGTTGTTGGTAATAAAAATTCTCGTTCTACTTACCATTCCGGACTCATTGGCAATTTGCTGCTTACCATGACGACTGCGCTGATCCTACTCCTGCAGCCTCATCAAATTGCTTCAGGATTGGCGGAACCTTTAAAAACAAAAATAAATCCTAGTCCGGAAACACAGCCCAGGAACTTTGTATNNATTCACTGCTTTGCCGGCAAAAGTCAAAAATAAAAAACCAGTCAAACCTAGAAATAACCTGGTTAATGTAACTCCCGGTGCAAATGAGATTGTATGGGTAAGCAATGAGGAATCAGAGGATCCAAATGATCAGGAAAATATCGCCCCTGCCGTCCATGAAGAAAAAATAGAATATTCTATTGCGCCATCTTTGCCTGTTCAGGCCCAGCCCCCCACTGAAGNNCCAATAATAATTTTCCCTTTGTGCCGAATTCCAGTTATTCTTTTAAAGTGACGGAGGACATTTCCAGTCCCCTGAATCTCGAAACGGCTTCCTACTATACTGTCAAGGTTGCCAATGGATCACTGGAAAAGGCGTTAAAGGCATGCAATGAAGTGGACTGGAAAAAGAAGAATCTAGAAAAATTGGAACAAGAAATACGCAAAACCATAATGGTGGCCAATTGGGATAAAATAGACATGGACGCCTGCAATTCTTATAGTGAGGCAGAAAACGTAAGAGTCAGGGAAAATATCCAACTGGAATTACAGGCTCTTCAAAATAACAAAACAAAAAACCAATTACAACGTAGCCTTTTAAAAACAAGAATTGTAAAGGATGAATTGGAATTGCAGCGCCAATATTTGAAAAGGCAGGAAGGCAATTTCAATAAAAAAAGGAATAAAATCGTTTACATTTAACTCTCCCCATCCCATCTTCTTATTATATGAATCCCAGGCCATCTCGAAGTTATCGCTAATTTGAGATCTACCTAGGAGCAATCTTATAAGCTAATGCAGCAGCACATATTTATATCTATTGGTGGGATCTGAAAATAAACTCGCGAATTCCCTTTCCCATGATATTCATTCAATTTCGAATCCGTAAGACTATTAGCTTGTCTAAAATCGGCTTAATTAGAAAGAGGATCCATATCCGGTTGAAAAAGCTTAATAAGTTGTATGATCATTTCAACAAATAAACGGTCTCTGGAATTGAAATTTTTGATTGATATCAGCGAATGAGCAGATTGACTGCCCTCAAGACAAGTCCCAACAATAACTGCCCCTGGTTCCCAAATTATAGAGCTATAAGGTATAGCCCTAAAAGCAGATTGAAAGGCATGGCACTCATTAATTTGGGAAAATCCAATGCAAGGGTGTAGCTGGGCTGCTGTTTCTAACAAGCCTACCAATAATTATTAAGACAAACACATATCATAAGAAGTTCTTCCGATCAAAATGTGGTGAAGGCGTCTCAACCACCAACCTTTGGTGCTGCAAAAGACAGTATTGCCTATTTTAGAATTATAGTGCCTAAAAAGACTTCCCGGAATCCAGTAAGTTCAAAGCATTCTTCCCTTCACAAAATAATAGGTCCAGGATGGAAAGATTGGGTAGAAATCCTGTGCGCTCTTCGAATACCTGCCCGTATCTTATTGCTCTGAAATCCAGGTAATTTTTTGGCAGAACCTTGTCTCTCCAGTCAATATATTCCTCTGGCGGGTAATTCTCAANNGGCTCAGGGAAGCCTCCGCCTTTAGCCCTAGTTTTTGAATGCTCCATTCAAAACAAGTGAGGTTCCAGTCCAATAGAAAAGTGAATGGCCGCCCATAAAGCCCTGCCAATTCATCGGAATAAAACTCGAACCATGGAGCCCGATTATAGCAGGATATAATGGTTTTCCAATGTTGCATTTGCCATTTATCAAGGTTTGAAATCCTGATGTCCCTTATAGGTTTTTTTTGATTCCTTCCCTTTTCAATCGGAACACTTAAAGTTATCATTCCGTTGGATCCTGCCAGAAGGGTGCGGTTGCGAAAACTCATTTTGTTGAAGCATTCATATTGATCAAAAATTATATATGATATTCCATTTAAAGCTATATAGAATATGGACGAGGGAAAATAATGGGATTCACTGATTAATTTCATTTTATGCCAATATATTGTTTTTTAATTTCGTAATAATAAAAATTGAATCATTTTGCCCGTTTTGGGCAATATTCATATNNACACCCATCTAATATATTGATAAACAAAAAGTAATATAAATATATTTTTACTACTAAAATTGGTTGATAAAATTGAGACCCAAAAATATATCAGTTTATTGAAAGCTAAAGTATTTAGTATTCTTTTAACCAGTTTTTTGGGCTACTATATATCAGTTACCACAGACCATTTCTTAAAAATTTAGTAAACCAGCCAAGCAACATTTTGACCTCCTACCCGACTTTAAAAATCCGGCAAAAATATACTAAAGGAATTAGACCTCATTTTATGACACAACTTATTGACGCAAAAAACCTGAAAGAGCTAATGAGCCGCCTAACTGATGAATCAGTTTGTAGGGCTTATATGGAGCAAATGCGCTGGAATGGCAATCCAGTTTGCCCTCATTGTGGTGAAGCCAAGCCATATAAATTATCGGATGGTAAAACTTACCGTTGTAAGGCAAAGACCTGTAAAAAGGATTTTACCGTAACTGTGGGAACGGTTTTTGAAAATTCCAAAATTCCCCTTTCTACTTGGATTGCTGCCGGATATGTCCTTTCCGCACATAAAAAGGGAATAAGTTCCTGCCAGCTTGCCCGTGATCTTGGAATAACCCAAAAAACAGCTTGGTTTGTCCTTCATAGGCTTCGGCTTGTTATGGGTGTTACAGAGGAAGAATCATTAGAGAATATTGTTGAAATTGATGAAACATATATAGGCGGGAAATGGGATAACATGAACAAGAAAAGACGTA
>PLCH01000427.1 GCA_003135585.1 Chitinophagaceae bacterium | reverse complement strand
GAAATTTATGTGATGGCAGAAATCCCGAGTAATGTGCTGCTGGCTGATGAATTTGCGGAAATTTTTGACGGTTTTTCCATCGGATCCAATGACCTCACCCAACTAACGCTTGGGATAGACAGAGATTCCTCCCTGGTTGCCGGACTTTTCAGCGAACAGGACAAGGCAGCTAAAAAAATGATTTCGGACATGATCAGGTCCGCCAGGGCTGCCGGGGTCAAGATCGGTCTCTGCGGACAAGCTCCCAGTGATTTCCCTGAATTTGCACAATTTTTAGTGGAGCAAAAGATAGATAGCATTTCCTTCAATGCAGATGCCCTGCTGAAAGGAATTGAAAACATTAATAAGGCGGAGTCAAAAATTTACGCTTCTAAAAAATTGCTTATCGCAGGTTAATCATCCCAAGAGTCTTTATGTCTAAAATTTATGTCCTACTTTTCTGGCTTCAAATAATACAGCCCCCAATAGTGCCCCCCCGTTTGGAGCACCCTGACCTGGTGGACAGGTTCTATCAGCAAAGAAATCAAGCCCTTTACTGGTTCCTCCCAGGCGAAGGGCCTGCTGCCTTGAGGCAGGAATTATTATCCTGCCTGGATAGTGCGGACTGGCAGGGGCTTGACAGCAACCGGTACAACCCGCAATGGTTAAGAGAAGGGATAAGATTGCATAATGATTTAGACAGCCAGCAACTCTGGCAGTGGGACAGGATCTTTACTGATGCGGCGATCTTATATGGCAAAGATCTCTATCAGGGGGCAGGCATTGATAGAATGATCAGCTATGACGGAATCTCCCCAACTTATGCAAAAAGGGACGATCAATCCATTCTCAAGCAGATGATGGTAATCAACACGGCGGCGAATTTCAGGGAATGGACCGATGGTCTGGAACCTAATAGCCCTGAATATGCATTACTTAAAACTGTCTTGGGAGAATCATTGAGGAAGAAAGATTCTTCCCGCTCCAGTCAATTGAGCAGGACCCTGAATGCCTATCGCTGGATCAACCATTACCGGTTCGGAAAGTTTATTGTAGTGAATATTCCTTCAGCCAGTCTTGGATATTATTCGACGGACAGCCTGGTATTGAGTATGAAGATAGTTGCTGGCCAGGCTTCTAAGCGAACACCCCGTTTCGCAGCCTGGTGCGACCAGGTCATCCTATACCCATATTGGAATGTACCCCGTAAGATCGTGATCAAGGAATTGTTGCCGGTCTTTATAAAATCTCCGGCTTCGATTGATCTGATGAATATGCAATTATTGGATAGGCAGGGCAAGATCGTCGATCCCATTTCTCTTCCCTGGTCATCCTTTAATGAAAAAAATTTCCCTTATAGTGTCCGACAGTCATCTGGTTGCGATAATGCGCTAGGGGTCATTAAATTCAATTTAACCAGCCCTTATGATGTATATATGCACGATACAAATGTAAAGGTCGCTTTCTCTTCCCTACACCGGTATTTCAGCCATGGATGCATTCGCCTTGAAAAGCCCTTTCAACTGGGTGACGAAATTTTACAACATACACTGGACACTTCTTTTCTCCGTTCCTGCCTCAAAGATCAAAAGCCCCATCCGATAAATTTGGAGAGGCCCGTGCCTGTCTTCGTGGTCTATCTAACCGCAGCAATAGATCAGGACCATAAGATCCAATACTATAAAGACGTATATCATTTGTTGAAATGATCTAAGTCAGGATAATCAACAGTTTTCAGAAATAATTTTATAAAAAGGATAATAAGATATGGAAGAACTTAAGAAGATCGAAGACCTGATCGATCATGCAAAAGAATATGTAAACACAAGGATTGAGGAGGCCAAACTGGCATCAGCAGAAAAAACTTCAAAAGTGATCGCTATGCTGATTGCAGCCGGGATTTTATCACTGATTTTTTTTATCAGCCTTCTTTTTGCCAGCATGGCGGCTTCTTATGCATTAGACCGGCTGTGGGGGAATGCCGGACTGGGTTTCCTGCTGGTCGGGGCAGCTTATTTCCTCCTTGCCATTCTAATATGGTCAGCCAGGGAAAGACTAATCCGCATACCTGTCATGAATGCCATAATTCATCAACTATTTAAAACTGAAGACGAGGATGAGAAAGATTAAACGGATCTCCCAATTGAGGAAGGAACAAAAAAGGCTCCATCAGCGGAAACTCCTGCTGGAAAAGGCCATACGGGAGGATTGGAAGCTTATCCATAATAGCCTGGAGCCTGCGGGATTGGTCCGCGAAGCCTTCTGGTCCCTGGTAACGGGAATCGGCGGGAAATTATTTTTGAAGTCAACATGAATACATTCATATTATTTCGATCAAAATAAAGATTTATGAAAAAGATTATACTTCCCTTTGAAGGAACCAATTTCCCCGAGGAAGCCCTCGAATTCGTCCGTCGGCTGAATTCATTATCTCCTGTGTTGCTGACAGCAGCCTTTGCGCCCGAAGTGAGTTTTTCTTATCTCTGGAATATGTCCGACGGGGCTGATAACCTGTATATTCCTCTTGAAGAAGACGAAGAAGCCGAGATCAAAGAGAATAGCGCTCGTCTCCAGGCCTTTTGTCATGAATCCGGTATCGAGCTCAGCATACACAGAGACGATTCTGATTTTGCCCTTCCTTCGATCAGGAAGGAAGCTCGTTTTGCCGATCTGCTGATGCTGAGTGGCCAGCATTTCTTTGAGCATGCCGGCGGGCAACAACCTAATGTTTATTTAAAGGAGATACTCCATTCCGCCGAATGCCCAATATNNATATTGATCATACCGGATAAATCGGAACTCCCCCGCCAATTAATCCTGACCTATGACGGTAGCCCGCAGTCAATATTTGCTATCAAACAATTTACCTACCTCTTCCCTGAGCTATCCGGCACTCCGGCAGTATTAGTGCACATACATGAGAATAAAGAGGATCCCTTCCCGGAGGAGAGCCTCATAAAAGAATTGGCTGCCAAACATTTTAAANNTGGTTGATCTCCGGTTCCTATGGACGTTCAGAATTATCCCTTCTGTTTTCCAAAAGCTTTATCGCGGGCATGGTCAGAAACCATAAAGTCCCCGTATTTATCGCGCATAATTAAGGTATTACCACTGCATGGCCAGAAGCAAAAAAGAAAGCACAATACAAGCCATTGACGGAGGATCAATATAGTCATGAATGATCAGATTAAGAATTTCAGAAATTAAAGAAGGCCTCTTCCACAGGATGGGTTCTTTCAAAACGTCCTGTCTTCTCTCTTACGAGGATCCTGAATGTGACTCCTGGTATTTTATTGATCTCCATAGGTACAAATGGCCAGTCGGCAGATAGGTGGACCGTTTCACTAGAGATCATCGGCATAATACGACAATGCAATTTCTGCAGTGCATTCTTTCGGAGTTGCAGATCAGTCAATTCTTCAAATTCCCCATAGGCGATCACGCTCTGCCAGTTAGCCATATTCAGCAACTGGTCCACCTGAAAGCAGACCTTAGGGTTTTTTCTCATCATTTCGATCTTCTTCCCTTCATGAGTATGGCAGTAGATATATTCGCCATCATAGAAATAACTTATAGGGACTACATATACCTTATCCCCATTGCAGCAACCGATTCTGCCGACTATCTGCTTGCTTAGCAGCTTTTCTATTTCAGGCAGGTTTAATGTTCCTAACATAGATTCCGTTTTTGTTCTTCGAAGTTAAAATGCGGAGGCTTCCATCTTAATGATTATGATCATTCTGCTCATTGATAAACTTCATGCCTCCAAGAAATAGTATTTTTTATTTTGCCGGCAAATTGGCTGTTATGTCTTCCATTATCACTATTACCTTTAACCCTTGCATTGATGTGAACAGCACAATACACTCGTTGGCTCCGGACGAAAAGCTGCGTTGCTCCACTCCCATACTCTACCCCGGCGGTGGGGGTATCAATGTGTCCCGCGCGATAAAAAAGNNCCCTTATACCTGGCTGCTGGCAGCAATGGGAGGGAGTTGACCCGGATGCTTGACGAAGAAGGTATTCAGTCCATCGTCATGGAAATAAAAGGCAATACAAGGGAAAACTTGGCGGTCGTCGACAATTCTAACGGTAAGCAATACCGGTTTATCATGCCTGGGCCGTTAGTAGATGACTCGGCGCTGATAAACCTGACGAAGATTATTAGTTCCCAGAAGGACCTGAGATATATAGTGGTCAGCGGAAGTCTGCCCCCGGGCATGTCAATCCAGGTATTCGATGAATTGGCTAAGATAGCAGAGAGAAATGCAATCAGGCTCATAGTGGACACTTCAGGTCAAGCCCTGAAAAAGGCTATTTCAAGCGGCGTTTATATGATCAAGCCCAGTGTCAGAGAACTGCTCTTTCTCTCGGGGCTTAAGGAAGATGAAATAAATGTCGAAATGGTGGGGCTGGTTAAAAACCTGTTGAGATGGAGCTATTGCCAGGTTATTGTTCTGTCTATGGGACCTGCGGGTGCCTTATTGGCAACAAAGGACATGGTAAGGATGATTCGCCCACCCTCGGTGAGCCCGGTCAGCACTGTCGGAGCAGGCGATTCTCTGGTTGCAGGCATTGTATGGAGCCTATCCCAAGGCAGAGACCTGGAAGAAGCAGTGGCCTATGGCTGTGCTGCAGGCACTGCCACGACCCTGAAACCAGGCACTTCCCTGTGCCAATTGGAGGATGTGGAAACGCTATTCAATAAGATGAAAGAAGATCTGACCCTTGTTGATGACCAAAAATATAGCCTGTTATAATGAGGGAAAATGATTTTTTTAAACTGCAGCAAATGAAGAAGATACTTTTGATTGAAGACAATGTGGAATTGTTAGATAACACTGCTGAATTGCTCAAATTATCGAATTACGAGGTGTTAAAGGCTGAAAATGGAATAAAAGGAGTGGAATTGGCTTTGGAAGGAAAGCCTGACCTGATCATTTGTGATATCATGATGCCTTTCCTTGATGGTTTTGGTGTCATGCATTCTTTGCAAAAAAGCGGGGAGACTTCGGATATCCCCTTCATTTTCCTTACCGCAAAATCCGATAGAACTGATATCCGGAAAGCCATGGAATCCGGTGCTGACGATTTCCTGACCAAGCCTTTCGAAAGCATCGAATTATTGAAGGCGGTGGAAACCTCCATAGAAAAAAAACAACGCCGCAAAGGTTTTGCCCTGGAATTTAGAAAAGCCAACCCTGTCTGCGCTCCATCAGAGGAAGCCGGCGGCAAACTTTTACAGCTTCTGGACAGGGACTCATACAACTATAGGAAAAAGCATTTACTCTATACAGAAGGCCAAAGACCGGCCCAGGTATATTATATAGTAAAAGGGAAAGTGAAAATTTATAAGTTATATGCAGATGGGAAGGAATTGATCACCAATATATTAGGTCCCAGCGATTTTATCGGGTACCGGGGCATTCTGGAAGATACCAATTACCTGGACAATGCACAGGTATTGGAGGATGCTGTTTTAGTAATGATTCCCAGGCAGGAATTCCTGCAGTTGGTCAGAGAACATACCGAAATAGCCCTGCAGTTCATCAAGTTGCTGGCCCGAAGTGTCGCGGAAAAAGAAAAAAACTTATTGAATCTGGCTTATAATTCTCTGCGCAAGAGAGCGGCCAATGGCCTCTTGCAAGTACTGGATAAATTCAAAACTGAACAGGCCGGATCACCCTCTATCGGGATCTCGAGGGAAAACCTGGCCCATATTATCGGCTCTGCCACGGAATCCCTGACGCGTACCTTAAGTGACTTTAGAAACGAAAAGCTGATCGATATCCGGGATGGGAAGATATACCTGCTGGATGAAGCCAGACTGAGGGGCTTGCTGAATTAAAAAACCCTGCCGCAGGTTGTGGCAGGGTTCAAATCTAAGCTGAACTCCTTATTTCACGGCAATATGTCTCGAAGCAATTTTCTTTGCTTCTTCCGTTTTGGGAAGTACCAGCCTGAGCAAACCATTTTCATAAGAGGCATCGATCTTGTCTTTATTGACCCAATCCGGCAAGGTAAAGCTCCGGGAGAAAGAATTGTAATTGTATTCCTTCCGGGTAAACTTTTCTTCTTTTTCTTCCTTTTTTTCTTCTGTTTCAGCGCTGATGGAGAGGGTATTCCCTTCCACATCGATTCTGAAATCGTCCTTCTTCATCCCGGGAGCAGCCATGCTGACTTCATAGTTATTTTTGTTTTCCACTATATTCACTGCCGGAATATTGATTGGGTTAAGAGTACTCAAAAGAGCGCCCCCATTGGTATCGAAAACGGATTCCCATGGCCTGAAAAAATCATTTAAAACTGAAGGGAGATATTCTCCCCTTTTCATTAGTGTTTTCGTTGACATAATTCCTCCTTGGTTTTTTTGGTGATTGGAATATATTTTCCATTCCCAAAATTACTCAGGGAAAAGCATCCGTTCCCAGGACAATGATCACTATACCGGATGAAGTTCGTCAGTGACCAGCATCACCTGATGAACGACCTGTACCGGAATGGCAATCATTCATGAATAGGCGTCCAAGGCAGCAGAACACTAAATTCCGACCCAGCATCTATGGAGCTGGTGATGAGAATGTCCCCACCCCTCAAATCCAGATATTTTTTTACAATGCCCAGTCCCAGGG
>PLCH01000217.1 GCA_003135585.1 Chitinophagaceae bacterium | reverse complement strand
GGTAATTGGTATCCAACCCTGAGATCTGCACAGGCAATTGACCGCTCGCACAAATGGTTGTGGCGGTTGTTGAAAGCAGGGGATGCTGAGGACTTAATATATAAACTGGAGTACTGTTTGTGTAGATGCAAGGTCCATATTGAGTTATTATGGAAGCAGTGTAATTTCCTGGTTTTGAATAAACATGTGTTCTCTGCTGAATAAAAACAGTATTGGNNAACCCAAATATAGCTGTCTGCTCCGGCAGCAGTATCTGTCAGGATAACCGAATTTCTATCTCCGATGCAATTGTTGGTGACTCCAATATAAGGAGAGGGGCCGGTTTTTAGATATTTGGTTTGAACAGCTGTGTCGCTTTTACAGCCAGGACTGGATGCAATAAGCGTAAAGGTATAATTTCCGGTTTTTTGATACTGACGATAAATCACACTATCATTGTCTACCCCGGAGTTACCATCTCCCCAAATCCAAAAGAACTGCGCGGCGGGATCTGATTGGTTTATAAACTCTTCTAATTGGTTTACCCTGCATGGCAAGGAATCGAGCGCAAAAAAAGCGGCATGGGGTTTTGGATATACCCTGACCGTGTCAGGTGGAAAGGCATTTCCTGTGCAACCATGGTTGGTCACAAAAGAAAGGTTGATAATATAAGTGCCCGGCGTCGAAAAAGTATGTGTTGGACTGGGATTCGTGGAGGTGGTTCCGTCGCCGAATGACCAGTTAAATTGTGAAAGAGTATCCTGCGAAATGGCCGTGAATTTGGCATCCACTGTGGCACAGATCGTGTTGGATGGAGTCAGGGTGGTATCCATCCTTATACGCGCGGTCGGTTGTGCGGAATTCAGTGTTTCAGAAACTGTGGTACTACATCCGTTGGTATCCGTAACCGTTAGCGTCGGATTGTAAATGGCATTGGTAGTATAAACAAAGGAGGGATTTCTTAGTGTCGAAGTGTCACCCGGATTTCCGGTAAAGTTCCATAACCATTTTACAGAGGACTGAGTTGTATCAGTGAAATTAACCAACATCGGTGATTGACACTGAGCTCCTTTATTTGCTAAAAATCCTCCTGTAACCGGGCTTGGAGAAATTGTAATATTTTTCGATTTGCTAACTACGCAATTTCCAAAACTGTTGGTAATGGTCACGAGGTAGTTGCCAGCCGCCGGAAATCGATGACTAACCACTTTCCCTATTCCACTCGCCCCATCTCCGAAATCCCATAGGGCATTGCCCGTCGGTGCCGGATTGCTTTTATCAGTGAAAATTATTGAATTGCCGGTGCAGAGAGCTGATGCCGAGCTGAAATCGGGATTTAAGTTGGCTGCATTTATATAAGCTGTTTTTGCCAAGGATGAAGAGCAGCCCTGGGCATCGATAACTGTCAATTGAACTGTAAAATTACCCTTTAGGGCATACTGATGGGAAGGGTTTTGGCTGGTACTGTTGGCGCCGTCTCCGAAATTCCAGGNNGGGTAGTGGAATCTGCATTAAATGCAGCCGTGACTGCGGGAAACACCATTACGAGATTATCTTTTTTCCTGGTGTTTGTGCACCCAAAACTGTTGGTTACCGTCAGACTCACAGAATGTCCCCCCGCAAAATTGTAAGTATTACTAACCGTTGGTGAAGAAGTGCTTAATGTGTTTCCATCTCCAAAATCCCAGAAATAATTTGTAATAAATCCATCCCCGGGAACGGAAGTGCTAGAAAAACTTGTTGTCAAAGGCAAACAGCCTGTAGGGTTAGTTACAGTAAAATCAACACTAGGACTTTTATAAACGTTTATGACGGATGATTTGCTTGCCGTCTGCCCTCCGTCATGCACGGTTAAAGTAACTGTATAGGATTGAGCTGTAAAATAAGTTGCAGCGACAGGAGTTACCGCATCACCCGTGGTGATTGTATTTCCGTTACCAAAATTCCAGCTATATGTTGCCGAAGCAGATGCACCTGAAGTGGTATTTGTAAATGTCACGGTCAATGGTGAGCAGCCGCCAGTTTTGTCTAGATTAAAGTTAGCGCTCAATTGGGCCTGCAGCTTACTATTGCCGAATAGTAAACAGGTAAGCGTGGTCATAATCACGCTTGGTTTACGCAGAGCACGAAAAAACAGCACGAAGGCCATGGTTTTATGGATATTGGCTTTTACAGTACAAAAGCTAGCTATTCTATATTTCTATAAAAAGGCTGGCTTAATGAACAGTAAACGCGGAAAAGTTTGACTTATTTTAGAAGCCTCAATCAGGTAAGAAAATTAGGGGACAAATAAGGAGTTTTTTGCCAAAAGCAGCTGTATCCCTATAATAGTCCCACCAGACAAGTGGCTGCCAATTCCTTGAACCTCAACTCCTTCTAAAAATTGTTTGGATAATTTGATTTCTTGAAACCTGACCATAATGGACAAAATAACTCTTCTGTCCTAGCCTGGGCTAGCGCGAATTCCACCTGAACCACTTAATTCCAAGGAACGAAAACGCAAAAGCATATCCAACCGTTACCAGAAGTGCGATGCTTGTTTGCTTGTCCCAGTTCCCCGGTTGCATACTTGCGGAAAGGATTCTTTTGACCGTACCGTAGGGAGACCATTTTACAGCTTCGCCAATGTCCTTGCCCAATACACCTAGTTCGCCAAACATGCCTACCATAATAAAAACAAAATAAACCAGACGGGTAACCGAATTGACTGTCTCCGCATTTTTGATAAGGCCTACTATTGCCTGCCCCAAACCGAGATACACGGCTCCACCAATAAAGGCGACCATAATCCCAAATAAATAACCAGCCGGGCTCAGTGTAATTTTGTCAAAATAATAGCCCGCCAGAAATACAGCGACAGTAACCAGCAGGATCATAAAAAGTTGTACGAAGATCCGGCTCACCATTATGGACCAGGAAGGAACAGGTGCCACGCGCAATCGCTGAAACACACCTTTATCACGGTCACGGCCAATGGAATTGGAGTAACCCATTAAACCTATTGCCGTTAATCCAACTGTAATACAGTTGGCAAGAACAAAAGTTCCACCTACCTTTTCTATCAAACCTTTCCAGGAAATGAGAATAATGACAGGTACAATCAATATTAGGATTACGGATCTGCGGTTACGCCACTGGGTGGTAAAATCTGCCCTGAGCAGGGAAGCAAGAACAGCGGAGGTTGCAGGTATTTTGGTTTGCATAATTTGAATAGATTTATTAGGTCCGGATGGCCCGGCCAGTTAGTCCTATGAATACGTCTTCAAGTGTTATCCTTCCTTTCCGCGAAGCGATGATTACCTCAGGATCGTTCNNTTTGGTGTATCGATGGTCAAAACCTGGCCGTGATCCATGATGGCGATACGGTCGCAGACTGCTTCTGCTTCCTCCATCGAATGGGTGGTGAGCAGTAAGCCATGGCCTTTTTCGCGCATAGTTTCCATTCTTTCCCAAAGCTTGCGCCGTGACTGAGGGTCCAACCCGGAAGTGGGTTCGTCCAATAAAACCAGCCTTGGATCATGAATCAGGGCTATTAGAAGCGATACACGCTGCTGTTGACCTCCGGAAAGCTGGCCAAATCGTTTGGATGCGGCCTCTTCCAATTTGATATTCGACAGGGCTGACTCCAGTTTTTCTTTGGGCATATCAACTCCGTAAATGCCAGCATACAGACGGATGATCTCCGCTACTGTCAGCTCAGGCTGAAAACTGGTTGCCTGTAACTGTACACCGATATTTGCTCGGGCATATAATGGTTTGTCCTGGATATTATATCCGGCTACTTTTATCGTTCCGGATTGTGGCTTCAGCAATCCCTCAACCGCACTTAAAGTACTTGTCTTTCCGGCTCCATTCGGACCGAGCAATCCAAAAATTTCCCCTTCCCTCTCGTCAAATGAAACATTGCGGACAGCCAGGAAGGAACCGTAATAAATGTTCAGGTCTTCCACCTTTAAGACCGATTCATTTCGTTGCTGCTGCATGAAAAAAACATTTATTCATATGTAAAGCCTGTTGCTAAACCAATCGGCGGAAATCCCGGAAAGTTTAAGGAAAAACTTTTTTTATACCTATTCTCATTCATTATCCTTCTTAAAGAGTAATTCGTCAGCACTCCATTTGCCGGGACCCGAAAAAAAGAAAACCAGTGAAAGAAGCACAAAAAGGAATGGATGTTGGTCATCGCTGAAAATTTTCCCATGACCCATTCCAAAACAAATGATAATCATGGTAATCATAACGGGAATAACCATGAGGCGTGTTAACAATCCCAGGAAAAGGCATATACCACCTGCCAGTTCCGTCCCTTTTCCAAGGTATGCCATCAAAAGGGGAAAAGGAAAATGAAGATCTGTTAGCCATTTTCCGGCATCGTTCATCTTGTTTTTTTCCATTATATCCCATCCATGATAGATTAAAAACGCACCAACCAATATTCTTACCAAACCAAGTCCCTGGTTTTGCCAAAGGCCCCGGGGAGAAAAAAATTGTTTTATCATAAAGCAGCTGTTAACTGGAGTTGCGAGACCGTGACCCTAAATATAAGTAAGTTTCCCTTGCAGGAATACGAACGATACCTGGAGGTTTCCGGCTTCTTCCAGTTTTGATAAAGCAGGTATGATGGTGATCGTATTCAAGGGTATCCGGCATTTTCCAATCCATCGTAATAAAAACATTTTGTCAGAATTTTGAATTTTGCCTGAATGAGTAAAAAAGTCGGGTTATAAATTTCATCCGGTTTTGTCCTGCTGATTTACATCCTGGCATAAGGTTGATAATACTATGATAACTTTCTCTTAATCTTTAGGTTATATGCAGAATTTACTTTTGTAAAACCCATTAAAATGAAATCTGTATTTCTTTGTTCACTAAGCCTCTTTACCTGTTTTGCGATCAAAGCTCAGTATCCATCAAAAACTGAAAATATTTTTATCATTACCACGGATGGATTCAGATGGCAGGAAATTTTCAATGGAGCTGATTCTGCCCTTATTTCTAATCCAAAATTTGTCGAGGACACTTCCCTTATCAGACAACTCTATTGGGATTCCGATCTGGAAATCAGACGCCGAAAGCTTATGCCTTTTTTCTGGAATGTGATCGCAGAAAAAGGCCAGTTGTATGGAAACCGGGAATTTGGCAATAAGGTTAATGTCAAAAACTTCTACAAGATTTCCTATCCTGGATACAATGAAATATTTACCGGATACACTGATCCCTCCATAATTATTAATCTTCCCAGAAACAATAAAAACACGAATATTCTTGAATACTTAAACAATACAAATGAATACCGGGGAAAGGTAGCGGCCTTCAGTTCCTGGAATTTATTTCCCTATATTTTCAATAAGGAGAGGCGTACATTTCCTTTGAACAGCGGCTATAATGCCTTGCCAAACGAGGATGCTGACACCAGTTTACAAATCATCAATAAGATTCAGCAAAATGTACCTCACAAATCCAATACACGGTACGATTGGTTAACTTATTTCACTGCCAGGGAATATGTAGAGAAATACCGGCCGAGAATTGTTTTTATTGGGCTGGGAGAAACGGATGAATTAGCTCACAAAGGCCGGTATGACCTTTATTTGCAACAAGCTGCTGCAATTGACAAAATGATTGGGGACCTCTGGTATTATACACAAGCTCATCCATTCTATAAAAATAAAACCACCTTCATAATTACAACAGACCATGGAAGAGGTAATACTGTGTCATCCTGGGTAACACATAGTTTTCTTACCCGGGGGTCGGGAGAAACCTGGCTTGCCATGATGGGTAGTGGGATAACTCCTCTGGGTGAAGTAAAGACTGTTCAGCAAACCTACCAGAAACAGCTAGCAGCAACAATTGCAATATTGGCCGGACATAATTTTGTGAGTCCGAACAAAACGGGAAAACCGATAACCTTGCCGGAAATTCCTTTCATTGCGGAACTATCTAAAGATCAGCATATTGTAGCAAAATAATGAAATTCCTCCTGGAACCAGGGCATGGAATTCATAACATTAACTTAATATAAGGCTGCATTTTTTTGTCCTAACTTCCCTCTTCCTTTAGCCTGCTTTGCCTCTTCATATCTCCTAGAATTTCAACCTATTTTTTATGAATTTAAAAGAAAAAATAAGCTCGATTAATAAGGAAATTCAATCCTATACCGTTGACAATTACAATGCAATGAATAGCTCCATGTTGAATAAGTTGGATGAACTCAAAAAATTAATGGTAAATACTTACGAAACCAATGAGGGCTTGAATAAATACATGGTCAGAATTCCCATGTGGTTAATAGATAATAACTTGGTTGATTTCAATAGCCCGTCCTTTAATAAAGACCTCGCCTTCAAAGATGGAGTAGTAAAAAATTGTAAAAAAATGACTAATCAGGCCATTGAATTATTTGAGCATGCCTGCAGTGAAAATAGCGTAAATACCCTTGCACAAGAAGGGTTCTGAATCGCAAAATTTATTTCCGTTTTGGTTTCTTGGCTGCCTTGTTTTTGTTCTTAACTATTTCTTCAGCTAAAGTCTTACTCATCTTTTTTATATGCTTGCCAAGCTTATCTTCCCCAATTATGTTTTTGTGATCAACCAATGCCGCATCTAATTTATCAGACAATTCTTTTCGGATTTGTTTCTCGTCAATTTTAGCAGGCTTAGCTATTTTTATGGCAGTATTGTCCATTTTTTATTTTTTTACATTTTTAATAATCTATAAAATTAACCATAACTTAATATGGACAATAT
>PLCH01000045.1 GCA_003135585.1 Chitinophagaceae bacterium | reverse complement strand
GTATAACTTCCTTTACGGAAATACTTCCATCAATAAATGACATTTTCATAAAGCTGGTGGAAGGAACCCCAGCAACCAGACAATTTCAAAGGTTAACCACCTAAAAAAAATCTATGAATAAGATCGGGCTAATCATTCAAAGGGAATATTTTACAAGGGTCAAAAAGAAATCCTTTTTGCTGACAACCCTTTTGGTTCCAATTATTATTATTGGATTTTACGCAGCAATCATTGCAATTTCAATCAGCGGAAGCAGTGATAAACAGAAAATCGCTGTTATCGATCAGGCCAATTTGTTCAATGGAAAGCTTGAGAATACCAAAGATGATAAAACTGACTATACCTTTATCCAAAATGAAACAGAACAATCATTTAAGAATAAATATAAGTCAGATGGATATTCTTCCTTTTTATATATTCCCCCTATAGATGTTGCCAAACCTTCGGGCATTAAATTGCATAGCCAATCCGCCGTTAGCCTTAATACCAAAAGTAAAATAGAGAACAGGATCAACAAGGCAATTGAAGCTAAAAGGATGGTCATTGCCCAGATAGATCCGGAAAAATATAAAGCAGTCAGTTCGGATATATCCATCAACAACGCTATTGATTCCGAGAAGGGTGAACGGAAAAGTGAAGCCGGCGTGGCGTATGCTGTTTCATTTATTGCCGGCATTCTGATCTATACCATCCTGCTTATTTATGGCATGATGGTAATGCGCGGCGTAATGGAAGAAAAAATTAACCGGATTGCCGAAGTAATTGTCAGTTCTGTAAAACCTTTTCAGCTGATGCTGGGAAAAATCATCGGGATAGGCGCCGTTGGACTGACCCAATTTGCCATCTGGATCCTTTTGATGGGGTTGCTCCAGTTAATTCTGCCCCTTATCTTTCCCGGAATGTTTCATCAAATGGCCGGGGTTTCAGGGAATGCTGCCGGATCCCAGGCAGGCGATACACAAAATGCTCTTCTCACGGTAACGGAAGGATTGAAGAATCTGCCGATCGGCTTGATATTGTTTTGTTTCTTTTTCTATTTTATAGGCGGGTATTTATTGTACGCCTCCTTATTTGCAGCGGTGGGAAGTGTGGTCAGCGAAGACCAGCAGGAAGCGCAGCAATTGACATTCCCCATTATGATGCCGATCATATTGGGATTTGTAATAATGACCAAAGCAGTTAATGATCCGGATAGCAGCCTTGCAATTTTCGGAAGCCTTTTCCCGCTGACCTCCCCGATCGTAATGATGGGAAGAATTACGTATGGCGGTGTGCCATGGTACCAATTGGGCTTATCCATGTTTTTACTGATATTGGGGTTTTTGTTTTTTACCTGGCTGACGGCAAAAATCTACCGGACGGGTATTTTGTTATATGGCAAAAAAACGACCTGGAAGGAAATGATGAAGTGGGCGTTTAGAAAGTAATAATCCTTCCGCATTTTTTATAACTTCCACCCGCTTATGAAAAAATTCATTCTAGGAATTGTAGCAATTTGGTTCTTGTATGGAGCCCACTCTCAGGTTATTATTGAAAAAGATCCTGTCATCGGAAAAATGGTGGCCGAGGTCAACGCAGACAGCTTGAAATCGTATATCTCAACACTGGTCAGTTTCGGTACCCGAAGCACCTTGAGTACACAAATCGATCCGCGCAAAGGAATTGGCGCCGCAAGAAACTGGATATTCTCCAGGTTTTCTGAATTTGCCAAAAACAGCAATGGGCGGATGACAGTGGAATTGGACAAATGGACCCTGCCTCCTGACGGCAAACGGGTAGATTCGGCCGTCGAATTGGGAAACGTTTTGGCAATTCTTCATGGAACTGAACCAGCAGATAAAAGAATATTCCTTATCAGCGGACATATGGATAGCCGGGTATCCAATGTAATGAACCGCACCTCGGATGCCCCTGGTGCCAACGATGACGGGAGCGGAACTGCAGCGGTAATCGAATGTGCAAGGATCATGAGCAAACATCCCTTTTCCGCCACCATCATGTTTGTAACCGTATGCGGCGAAGAACAGGGTTTGTTAGGAAGCGATCACCTCGCCGAAAGGGCAAAACAAAACAGGTGGGAAATTGCGGCCATGCTTAATAATGATATTATGGGGGCAAGCAGAAGCAATGAAACCAATATCGTTGACAATACCAGACTTCGGGTTTTCAGTGAAGGGTTGCCGGCAGCAGAACTGGACAAGAAAGCTGCGGGAATACGGCAATACGGATTGGAAAATGATGGTCCCAGCCGGCAATTGGCAAGATATGTGAAAGAGACAGGGGAACGCTATGTTCCAAATTTGGAATTGGTCATGATTTACCGCAACGATAGGTTTTTAAGAGGGGGAGACCACAGCCCATTTGTGGAAAGGGGGTATACGGCGGTGCGCCTGACTGAAATGAATGAAAATTACGAACACCAGCACCAGGACCTACGCACAGAAAACAATATTCAGTTTGGAGACTTACCCGAGTTCATGGATTTTGAATACCTGAGAAAAAATACTGCCTGCAACCTCTCGGTTTTAGCCAACCTCGCTAAGTCCCCCGGAATGCCGCAGTCCGTCAGAATAGATGTAAAGAATCTGAGCAATTTTACCCAGCTGAATTGGAATGTCCCGGAATATGGTTCTATAAAAGGCTATTACATATTAATGCGCGAAACCAACTGGCCCTATTGGCAAAAGAAATTTTTCACTACGCAGACGGGAATTCAACTGCCCTATTCGAAAGACAATTATTTTTTTGCCGTTCAATCAGTCAGCGCGGNNGGTCTGCCCGTTGTTCCAATCATCGGCAGATAATGTGAATTTCCGGTTGTTAAAATTTTATAAAAATATATTCCCCTGCAAGATTTTACGAAACTACTCGTATATTTATACGAAGAATATCGTAAGTCTCAGCAACAAATAAAAGCTCCTTCCAATGTCAGTATACCAACCTTCAAAACACTGGCTCATGGCTCTGGTACCTCTAAGTGTTGCCTTCGCGGCACTATCTAACAATTTCATCGTTCGGGAAAGCAAACATCCAGCTGACCATCCCTTGCGCATGGAAAATAACAGAGGAATCGGGGTTAAAAACGGCAGCCTGGAGCTAAAACAGCATGACACGGCCGATGCAGCGACCCATATAAATTTCATGAAAACTGATACTGTGAAAAGTTGCAGGCAACCTCAAGTTTCCCTTAAAACAGGAAAAGAGGAAAGAGAAAGGCTCTACAAAAATGGCAGGTTTAACATTGACATAGATTAAGCCTCATGTGTAGTGAGAAACGGGACTGTTCCCAGTCCCGTTTAATTATTTCAGAAGGCAATAACAATCAATCAATCTGAAGCATCCGCAATAAAGGATATTCCGAATCGTCGGAAACCGTGTCTGTGTCATCTGGCCTGAACTCCACATTTATTTTTACGCTCAGCTTTTCTTTGACCGTTACATACCAGCGTTTATAAGACTGATAGCCTTTTTTATCAAATTGCAGATTTACCTGTGAGGTAGGTAACTGGGTAAAATGAAAATATCCGTCTGCATCTGTAGTTACTTCCTTTAAACTCGTCGCTCCGGGCAACATGGCCGATACCACGACCCCGCTAACAGGCTTCTTGGTGACTGCATCCGTTACATATCCATGAACCAGGGGAATGTCTGATTTTCCATTAGTAGCCTTTGCAACAAGACCAAAAGGAAGAAGTCCCAGTAAAAGGAGGATTTTTTTTCTATTTCCCATAAAAAACGGTTTTATATATATGGCAAAGGTCTCAATAGGGCTTCTGAAAATTCTGACCAGATATTCTTCACAATTTTTCCGGCAGGCAATATATCCTTTATTAAAGCACTTACCTGGCCTATTTCTAATTCACCTTCATCCAGTTCCCCTTCAAACATTCCTTTTTTTGCCCGACCCTGGCCCAGCAATTTTTTCAATTCCTCCGGAGACCTTCCTTTTTGTTCTGCTTCCTGGATTTGTTGAAAAAACTTATTCCTTAACATTCGAACAGGGGTAAGTTGTTTTATACTCAACATCGTATCACCTTCCTTGGCATCCAAAACGTACTGCTTAAACCTGGGATGGGAGGATGCTTCATCACTCAAAACAAACCGGCTCCCCATCTGAACACCCTCGGCTCCCAATATCATAACTGCCAGCATTTGTCTCCCTGTAGCCAACCCGCCTGCTGAAATTACAGGAATTTTTACAGTATTACAAACCGCCGGTAATAATACCAAAGTGGTTGTTTCTTCCCTACCATTGTGGCCACCGGCCTCAAAGCCTTCTGCCACAACCGCATCACAGCCTGCGTCCTGAGCTTTTTGGGCGAATTTACTGCTGCTGACGACGTGAACCACCGTAATTCCTCTTTCCTTCAGAACGCCGGTCCATGTCGTTGGGTTGCCTGCTGAGGTAAAAACAATAGGGACTTTCTCCTCCAAAATAATATCCATGTGCTTGTCAATATCCGGGTACATCAATGGCACATTGACTCCAAAAGGTTTACCGGTTGCGAGCTTACATTTTCGGATGTGCTCCCTTAATGTATCCGGATACATGCTTCCACTCCCAATCAGTCCGAGTGCTCCGGCATTGCTAACAGCGCTGGCTAAGCGCCATCCACTAGCCCAAATCATCCCTGCCTGGACGATGGGATAATCAATGCCAAATAAACCTGTAATACGGTTGGTGAAAGCAGCCATGAAATTGCTTTGAGTATGTTCAAATAAAGATACAGGATTCGGGAAACATCCGGGGACAGGCAGGAGACCGGAACCAGTGAATTTGGCTTTTCTCGAACTTGAAATCGGATAAATTAATCGCCAAATCATGTAATTACCCTGGCAGGCCCGAAGTATTTTTGTACTGGTTCACATCTGGTCCCGGCTCTTAATTGATTGAAAAAATATAGGCTTTATCATTGCTCCTGAAACAAAAAGATACCTTCATACTTATTATGTCAATAGTCAGCATGTGGTTGTTGGCAGCAGCAATGAAAATAATTAGCAGGCTTTAGAACTGTGTTTAATTTTGGATGATGACATTCAACGGCCAGCCGGAAGAGGCAGAAATATATACCGACGGGAGTTGCCATACACAATCCAGGGAAGGGGCCTGGGTTGCCATAATTCTTATTGGAGGGGTTAAGACAGTTTTATCCGGACAGGTACCGGATACGACTCATAACCGCATGGAATTACTGGCGGTCAGGGAGGCCCTCTGCTATTTGGAGACAAACCATTCAAGCCTCAGAAAATTAAAGATTTTCGCGGACAGCCAATATGTAATCGGCATTTCGGATCGCAAAAACAAACTGGAGGCTTCAGGGTACTCCACAAAAAAAGGAAATCCTATTCAAAATCTCGACCTTGTACTTGATTTATTGAAATTGTCGGCATCCTTTTCAATCGATTGGATAAAAATAAAAGCGCATCAAAAAAAGGGTGAAAAACCTGATTATAATATGGATGCAGATAAATTGGCAAGGAAAATAGTCAGGGAAAGGACCCGGTAGATCCAGCTGATCATTTGTCAGCTTTCCCCCAAATCAATCTCAGTGTTATCCCCGATATTCAGGCTCCGGCTTTCTCCTTTTACTTCTGTGTCGCTGCCGATAAGAGAATGGGTAAGTACGATATCATACAGGTTTGCAAATGACCCAATAATAGAATCCTTTATGATGGAATAGTTTACTTTGGTCTTTTCTCCAATCGCAACATTTGGACCTATAATGGAATTCTTAATGTCACAACCCGGGGCGATGCTTACGGGCTGGATGATGATGGTGTTCTCAAACTGGTGTTCCGGTGCAATGGTGCCACCAAATTTTTTCAACAGTTTAGCATTGGATTCCAGCAAGGTCTCTTTTTTTCCGCAGTCAAACCAGTTCTGTACTTTAAATGAATGGAATTTTACCCCGTTCTTAATCATGCACTCTATTGCATNNGGTGAGGTTGTATTCGCCATAACTCGTAAGTTGCAACTGGATATTGTTTTCAAGGCAACTGAACAGGTAAGGCGTTTCCTTGATCCGGTAAATTCCGACCAGCGCCATATTCGATTTAGGGATTTGGGGCTTTTCCACCACCCTGCCGATGCTCCCGTCCTCGTCCATCTCGGCCACTCCGAAATTGCGGGGATCGTCAACACGCTTAACTCCAAGGCTGGAACAGGCTTTCTCCAGTACATGTTTTACATCAAATTCACAAATAGTGTCTCCCAGAACGACAAATATTTCGTCATTGTTTACAATTTCCTTGGTCAGCAAAAGAGCGTGCCCCAATCCCAGCCTTTCATTTTGTTGCACAAAATGGGTGGAGAGATCAGGATATTTTTCCTTAACATAATCCTGGATCTTTTCACCCAAGTACCCCACGATAAAAATAAATTCGCGGATACCTGCTTCCAGCAACTGATCTACAATGATACTGAGGATAGTCTTACCCGCTAATGGGATCAGTGCCTTAGGTTGTGTGTAAGTATGCGGGCGCAGCTTTGTACCGGCGCCTGCTACGGGGATAATTGCTTTCATTTAAAAAATGTTCCCTCAAAAAACGTGTGAAAGTAATGAATTTTCTATAGATAGTNNTTTTGCGCCATGCAAAGAGACAATCTAGTTTTCGACCTAATTCGGAAGGAACTTGAACGCCAGCGCCACGGCATTGAACTAATCGCGTCGGAAAATTTTACTTCCCTGCAGGTGATGCAGGCCATGGGAAATGTAATGACCAATAAATATGCGGAAGGTTATCCCGGACGCAGATATTACGGGGGTTGCGAGATCGTTGACCAATCAGAACAATTGGCTATTGACCGTCTGAAAGAAATTTTCAATTGCAGTTATGCCAACGTGCAGCCTCATAGTGGTGCGCAGGCGAATTACGCTGTGATGCTTGCGATTCTCCAGCCGGGGGACAAAATCCTGGGTTTGGATCTGAGCATGGGCGGTCATCTGACTCATGGATCGGCTGTGAATTTTTCCGGTAAATTATACCAGCCTCATTTTTACGGCGTAAAAAAAGAGGACGGCCTGGTTGATTATGAAATGATGGAAAAAGTAGCGAAAAAAGAAAATCCAAAATTGATGATTTGCGGCGCTTCTGCGTATAGCCGTGACTGGGACTATGTGCGCATCCGTAAAATAGCAGATGAAATAGGCGCCTTTATAATGTGCGATATGGCGCACCCAGCAGGTTTAATTGCAAAGGGCTTGCTGGATTCTCCTTTTGAACACTGCCATTTTATTACTTCTACCACCCACAAAACATTGCGCGGACCCCGGGGTGGTGTCATCCTCATGAAAAAGGATTTTGAAAACCCGTTCGGGCTAAAGGATATTAAAGGCAACCTGCGGATGATGAGCAACCTTTTGGACATGGCTGTATTTCCCGGTACTCAGGGCGGTCCCCTGGAGCATGTGATTGCTGCAAAAGCCATTGCTTTCGGGGAAATACTGACCGAGGAATTTGCCGAACATGCCAGACAGATTATATCAAACGCAAGGGTACTTTCTGAATCCCTGAAGAAAAAAGGGTATGATGNNATAAAAATTTAAGTGGAAAGAAGGCCGAGGCTGCCCTTGGAAAAGCTGATATCACGGTAAACAAGAACATGGTCCCCTATGATGACAAAACTGCCTTTGTAACTTCGGGTATACGTGTCGGTGTTCCTGCCATCACAACCCGGGGAATGAAAGAATCGCATATGTCCAGCGTAACTGAATTCATTGATACTGCCCTGGCAAATGCTGATGATGAAATCGTACTGGCCTCAGTCCGCCAAAAGGTAAATTCGTTTATGGTTGGCTTTCCCCTATACCCAGAATTGGGTTAGAAGGAGTTATCCTTGCGGATCCACTCTCTGAGGTGAAAGGAAATCTTTTGAGACTCTACCATAAAGCCATCATGTCCGTATGCGGAGTCTATTTCAATCAATTCCGAATTCTTTATATGATTTGCGAGAAACCTTTGTTCATCCAGCGGGCAAAGAATATCGCTATTGATTCCGACGATCAATGCCCTTTGGGAAAAGTTATGAAGAACGGCTTCCAGTGGAAGATTTCTTGCTCTTGCAAGATGATGGCTGTCCATGGCCTTGGTAAGAAGCCAGTAACTATAGGAATAAAACCGGTTTATCAGTTTCTCACCCTGGTGATCTACATAAGAAGAGGCCCTGTAATTATCCATTTTTTCAATGTCCGGATCCGCTTGTTTTTTTGCCAGGATACCATAATTCCGGTAGGTCAGGATACCTATGGCTCGGGCGGCTTTGAGTCCCTTCCTGCCGGCAAAAGCTGAACGATCCTGCCAGCTTGAATCAGCCTCGATGGCCAGCCTTTGGGCCGAATGAACGGCAATGCCCCAGGGACTTTCTGTCGCGGATGTGGCAATGAGGAACAAGTCCCGGATCACATCATTTTCCATTGCGCACCATTCGAGTGCCTGATAGCCCCCCATGCTACCCCCCATTAGCAGCCGGATATTGTTAATCCCCAGCTCTTTTCTTAACAGAATATGAGCCTTAACCATGTCTCTGATGGTAATGGCGGGGAAGCTGTTGTAATAGGGTTGCCGGGTCTCCACGTCGATGCTCAGCGGACCGGTGCTCCCGTAGCAGGAGCCCATCATATTGGCACAAATGATAAAATATTCTTTGGGATTGATGACTGCATCCTCACCGACCACTCCCGGCCACCAGTGGGCGGCATCAGAATTTGCAGTCAGCGCATGACACACCCATACCACATTGGTTTTGCTTTCGTTCAAATTCCCGTAGGTGTGATACGCAATAGTTATCCCCGGAAGGGAATTCCCGTTCTCCAGGTGGAAAGGCTCCTTAGAATGAAAATACTCCATTAGTCAAATTCTGCATTTAAGCATGCAAAATAAGTGCTTGTATGAATTACATTTGCAAAAATCTTCTACATGATACACATCGAGGTAAACCGGGTTCAAGGAGACTACGGTTTTGAGGCGGAAGACGCCTTTGGACATAAAGTACGGTTTGATACCAGTCCGCAGACGGGCGGGGAAAATTTTGGCGTGCGGCCGATGCAGGCCCTGCTAATGGCTCTGGGAGGCTGCAGCGGGATAGATATTGTTTCGATTTTAATAAAGCAACGCCAGCCTATTGAGGGTTTTCGCATGTTGATAGACGGGGAAAGAGAGCAGGGAAAAGAAGCTACTCTATGGACAGATATCAATATAATCTTCGAATTAAAAGGTAAGATTGAACCGGAAAAAGCAAAAAGGGCCTGTGAACTTTCCATCGACAAGTATTGCTCGGTGGCAGCTACTTTGCAAAAGGCAGGTTGCAGGATAACCTGGGATGTGCGCGTTTTGGATTGAATATTTATTAAGTAACTGATTTTTAAAACAAACGAACTCCCATGGCCCTGCATCCGATTACCGAAGCAATCCGTATCCGCACCGAACAAACCCAGGAAATGGAACATTCCTCTCCTCTTTTCCTGACCAGCAGTTTTTGTTTTGATAATTCTGAAGACATGCGTGCGGCTTTTGCAGATGAAACGGACGATAATATTTACAGCCGTTTCAGCAATCCAAATGTAAAAGAATTCACAGACAGGGTCTGTGTCCTGGAAGGAGCAGAAGCCGGCTTCGCAACGGCATCCGGGATGAGCGCTGTTTTTGCCTCCTTCATGACTTTTTTGAAAAAAGGGGATCATTTGGTCTCCTGCAATTCAATCTTCGGCAGCACTCATACCGTTATTACCAAATACCTTCCTAAATACGGGATTGACTATACCTATGTGCCGGCCAATTCCCCGGAGCAATGGGAAAGGGCCATCCGTCCGGATACCAAAATGATTTACCTCGAAACACCTACTAATCCGGGTCTTGATATCATTGACCTGGAATTTGCGGGAAGGCTTTCCCGGAAACACAAACTGATCCTCAATGTAGATAATTGCTTCGCTACACCTGTGAATCAGAAACCGATACAATACGGGGCAGACCTGGTCCTGCATTCGGCTACCAAATGGATGGATGGTCAGGGCCGCGTATTAGGCGGGGTGATCGTGGGTAAACAAGAACTGATACGCGAAATTTATTTATTCTGCAGAAGCACCGGACCTTCCCTTTCTCCTTTTAACGCATGGGTCCTCAGCAGAAGCCTGGAAACCCTCGATGTACGCATGGAAAGACATGCCTCCAATGCCCTGTACATTGCCCAACGTTTAGAAAACCATCCTAAACTGTCCTGGTTAAAGTACCCCTATTTGGCCAGCCACCCACAGCACTCGCTCGCGCTCAGGCAAATGAAGAATGGCGGGGGTATTTTTTGTTTTGAATTGAAGGGCGGATTGCAAAGCGGACGCAAATTCCTGGATCATCTGAATCTCCTTTCCGTCACCGCTAATCTGGGCGATACCCGTAGTATTGCCTCTCATCCTGCGAGCACCACCCACGCAAAACTAACGGAGGAAGAAAGGGCGGCTGTGAACATAACGCCCGGGCTCATCCGTATTTCAGCAGGGCTTGAGTTCCGGGATGATATCCTGAATGATATTTTACAGGCATTGGAAAAATGCTGAGAAAGCAGGTAATTGATATAGCTTGCTATTCGATATTATTTAAAGAAAGATCACAAATTAGATCAGTACTATCAATCATTGCTCCCATTTTTTGTAAACCTCAATGGCGTTAGTGTTCCACCCTGACACCATCTATCTTACTTTAGCTTACCTTAACCAAGAGGTTTCTACGTGTCAAACTAAAACTAGAGAGACTACATAAAAACCCTAATTTTTTACATCCTTCACACATCTGAATCCTAAATTATTTCCTGCACTACTTGTTTCGCCTTTCCCCCTGCTACCGGCTTTGTACCTTATACAATATTGATCACTGCATATAAATGAGCCGCCGCGTTGCACGTGTTTTGTAACGCCCGGTTCTTCAGGATCATAGCTATCCGACGGGCCTTGTGGGTTATTCTCAGGACTATGTTGATAATAGTCCGGGCGATAAAAATCATTGCACCATTCCCAAACATTTCCATCCATATCGTACAACCCGTAAGGATTTGGAGGAAATGATTTTACAGGAGCCACTCCTTCAAATCCATCTTCTTTTGTGTTATGATCGGGAAAACTTCCCTGGTAAATATTGGC
>PLCH01000607.1 GCA_003135585.1 Chitinophagaceae bacterium | reverse complement strand
GGATAGCGACAATTGCAGGTATTGCACAGAGATTGTCGCCCAGGGATCCCGTTCTGAATATTAGAATTCGTGAAGGTGCAGAGGGCTTGGAATAGAGCAGTTTTTGGAGAAAATTTAAAACAAAATTGAAAGCGCGATAGGCGGCAAATACTAAAAATAGTCTAAAGGCATCTCCTATACTCTTCTTCTGATCCCCCGTCTTTAGACTTAACATCCTTTTGATTGATACATGTAATTTAGCTGGAATGGAATCGAAAAAATACGCGATATTCTTTATTAGTGGAAATGGCAATATACCCGTTCAAAGTTCAATCCTGAAAAAATTTCGAAATATTTTAAATACAATCCAGACAAAAAGTGTTCCTTTTAATAACCAGTTCATTACCATTAAAAGATCTCCTTCCACCACTACTGCATAGAGAAATAATACGGGCAGCCACAAAACAAGGGTAGGTCGGCGATCAGCCAGTTTAAGAATCATTGACAAGATAAAGTTCAAAAACAACCCATAGAAAAACATATAAATGATACCACCCGTCCGGTCGAAATTAGCATATGCTTCACCGATAGGTCCAAGGTTCATGCTGACAGACCCTAGGTCGATACCCCAAAATCGCTTAATATTATCACGCCCCCCAGTTTCAGGTTTGTCGGGCCAGAGAAACCGGGGTACAATAGAGGCTGCTACTGATGTCAAGATCGTTTGCCCATTGGCAAATGAGAAGTTTTTGGGCACCCGATCCATGGTCACTCCAATTAACCAGCCCTGGTTTAGTCGCACAGCGAGAAAAAAAAGTTTGTCAGGATCAAAAAGAGCTGAAGGGTTTGTAATTCTTTCAGTTACCAATTGTGTAAAATAGACAGGATCGGCACCTACACCTTCTATCCAGTTCCTTTTTCTATATTCAACCTTAATCGATTGTNNACTATAAGAAAAATACCAGCTATTGTAAAAAAAAGCTTGCGAGATAAACTGATTTTCGTCCCTAGCAAAATTAGCATGAGCGACAAGGCCAGCATATAAATCAATTCCCCAAACATACCCGTTATGATTGTTTGACCCACCATTAAGGCTATAACCCCAGGCACAAAATATCTTTTATGCTTATTGGGAGAATAAAGAACATAAAAGACGCCTACATAGGTAAGGTGATCCATCAAATAGAATACCTGTTTCAGAGTGGTAGGAGAAAGAAAGTCGAGAAGCCCTGAAGTTACCCCCACTGCAATTAAGATCAAGCCTAGGTTAGGCCTGGCCGCTAAATACCTTTTTGTATTTTCAATATAAATCTCAGGGTGTTTCTTGATACTTAGTTTACCTAGGGGAACGCGGATTCCCACGATCATTGCTAAAACAGCGGGAAGAGCGAAAGAAAAATATGAATCAGAAGAAATTGGCATGTACTTTAACCACAAACGGGCGAGGAAATAATCGTATCCGTATTCATGGTAGAATATTACGGGCATAATCAGACAGGTAAAGATTGCCAGATTAATGGAAAGATCAAGAATTACAACCCTGATACCAAGATCATTCAGGAATTCAAGGAAGAAAAAAATAAACATGCAGACCGATAAAGATTCCCATACGGTTAGGGGAGAGAACAAGATGCAGAGCAGGAATATCAAAGCGGAAATAGCAAACAGTATTATTTTCACGCCTTATCGTGATTTAATTGTAAGTAATCCACCACTGGCTCAAAATATTTTTCAAAGTTAAGCTTATTTGCAAAATCCTGCCGGGCCTGCTGCGAAAGGTATCCATAGTCAAGCATTATTTTTTCCAGGCTTGCGAACAAAGAAGTTTTTGAGCAATCCGTAAAAAATGCCCAGTTATACTGACCCAGGTGGGCGCGGAAATGGGGATTGTCATATAATAAGACCGGCAATCCTGATGCAGCATATTCATATATTTTATTGGAAGACGTTCCCAAGGTCTTATTCATCATATCCTGTTTTTTATGGATCCCAATCCCAATATGACAATTTTGTGCGTTTTCGACTACTTGGCTGTAACTGGTAGGAGGAACAAATATCAATCTTTCCTTGACACCAAATTGAGCAGCCAAACACATCAATTCATTTTTATATTCTTCACCTATAAATCCCTTTAGCCACAATTCCGGGTTTTTACCCTCTATTTTCCTGGGAAGGATTTCCAAAATTTCCTCGATGCCGTGAAGAGGACCAATACTTCCCTGAAACAATATCCTGATATTGCCTGAAAGATCCTTCTGGAGGTTCTTATATTTCTCATAAAATGCAAGGGAAGGAAAATTGGGTAAAAAGAAAAATTTCCTTTGTAGTTTTTCCATTGGAAAGCATTCCATTCTTTCCATTGCAGGCAAAGAAAAAATATCCAGTTTAGGAAATATCCATTTCTCTGATTTCCAACCCAACCAGGATAAACTCCATTTTCGGATATATTGAGGTTCCATGACATCATGGTTATGATACCATAGAATTTTTGGGGGTCTTATAAACTTGCTGATTAGGCGATAACTTAAAACCGGGATACTGTCATATATCAGGATGGTATCTGCCTTCCATCTGACAACTGTAGAAAAAAAACGCTTTGTAAATTGAAAAAACCACCATATTTTTTTTAGGGTGTGCGCAGTTTCCAGTTCCTTCCNNTCCTTCACCGTAAATAACCTTTTGGGGGTTATTAATTCAACGTTTCCTGGATATTTCCAGCCTGGGCTAATAATATTTCTTGGAACAACTACAATAGTATCATATTGGCCAGCCAGGTTTTCGATCGCATTCAGGGTAGGTGGATAGTAATCAGGATGACTATAAATCGCAACTACCAGATTCCTTCCATTTTTCATATTCAAGATAGGTGGATGTTTTTAAATTATTCTATTGGGTTTTGCGATTAGTATTAATTCTTCTCCATCTGTTTTATCGATAATTTGATTATTTCCCCAATCAACGATACGCTCAAAATCAAAAGGGCTGCACCCAATAAAATAAGGATGCTCCTTAAAAATGGTTTTATAAAAACTTTCATTTAAATAATTCGGGTGAACCTTCCCCCAGGCATGATGAAAAGAAGAATTATTGGCGTTCCGATATTGTTCGCTCCCGTTGGGTGAAATCGCAACAAAATATCCCTCAGGGGTTAACAGCTTCTTGGCAAGAGAAATCATTGATTTAATATCAGGATGATGTTCAATCACATGAGCGGAAAAAAACAAGTCATTTCCATCTCGCAATTCATTTTCTTTGTCCTTAATATCGACGCCCAGGTTAGAATTTCCGTAGGCAACTCTCGCCTTTGATATTTCAAAACCCTGCATGTCAAAACCCGCCTTAGCAAGCTGGAAAGTGATATAACCCCAACTGNNCAATTTTCAAATTTTGTTCACCCGGCAAAAGTGAACGGAACAACCGGACATACCTCCCGGCATTTTTATTCCCCTTTTGAAAATTATTGTTAATCAAGGTCTCTAATTCAATTTTATCGGGCAGAAGGGCCGTAATATTGTCCTTTTCCGTGTAATCGCTTTGGTAAAAAATCTCATTTTGGATAATCCTTTCGGTGGGATGCCTGAAAAAAAGATGACATTCTTCGCAGNNATTTCCTGTCAATTAATATATGTTTACCAGAAGAACAATAGGGACATTTGACTGATTCAAAATACCTTAAGGTTGAATCAAGCAGATAATTGACTTTATGACTAAAGGTGAGCAATTTATAAGCGATTTAAAATGTTTTCCATGTATCTGTTGCCATAATCATTCCATGTAAATCCAGAGGCTATCGCCAATACAGCTTCTGATTTCATAGACTCCAGTCTTTTTCTGTTGGCAAATAATAATTCCAAGCTGTTTGCAATTGCCACCGGATCCCGGATAGGAACTACAAACCCATTCAATTCATTTTTGATTATATTTTCCCCGCCCGTGTTTGGGGTGACAATAACCGGAATACCACAGGACATCATTTGTGGTATGACCATACTCAAACCCTCCTCCAGGGAAGGTTGAACACCCACATCGCATTGAACAAGATATTTTCTCAGGTCATAATGATTGATATGCCCAAAAAACTTCCAGTTATCCTTTTTGTATTGATTTACAAAGGGTTTCAATTCCTCCTCAATCTTACCTATAAACCAGATTTCAAAGCTGTCAGACGCAAGGCCCAATCTGTTCAGGGCCTGAAATAAATACAGCAATCCTTTGCGAATGGAGAGGGAGCCGAGATATACAATCCTGAACTTCTTGGTTGCTCCTGAACCATCGATCTTTTTTGCGGGAGTAAAATATTCATTTGCACCGAAGGGGTTTACGATTAATTTTTTCTCATCAAACCCTTCCTGAATAAAACTGTCTCTTACAAAAAATGAAGGAACAGAGATAAAATCAGCCATCTGGTATTCTTCCAGTTCTTTTTGGATAACAGCCGGATGGATGGTAAATTTCTTGCCAAATCGGTTATATTCTTCTTTGAGAATCCTGTTTTGGATAAGAATATGAGAGGACCCTCTTTCAAGGATCGTCATCATGTGCTTTTTTTTTGCTTGTTTTAAGCTGTATAGGCTCATGCCACTCCAGCCTATAAATACCCTACTATCAGATTTCTTAAGTTGAATAGCCGCCCATTGATCAAATAGATCATTCCAGATATGTATTTTAAAAGGAAATAAAATGATGGGGAAGGCTAGAAGAATATTTGTTCGAATCTTATCAACAGGTATCTCTTCCTTGTCAATGCGCTTGACAAGATACCGGGCCAGGGTGTTTTTGTTGTAGGCATAGGTTGTAAACAGATGATCTAAACAATTCTTTTTCTCGAATTGCTCCGCTAGTATGAAGGCCCAAAGCTTGGTACTACCAGATATAGATACCATTTAAATTAATTGTTGAAACGCATTATAAACTGTGAGTGCCCTGTCAGCAAATGTATAGCCGGATCTCAGTGAACGTTCTCTTGCCTGGCTTCGGATAGAAGCAGTCCTGGAATCAGACATATTCAGTAATTCATCAGCTTTCTCCAATAATTCCTCTTTTTTTCTGAAGAAAAAGATCTCTTCATTTTCTTTAAAAAATTTCGCCTGTTCATCGCTGTATTCCGTGAGCTGAATACCTCCCACAGCCGGGATTTCGAAGGTTCGCATATTATGGGAGCCAACATTGTATTGCCTGAATAAATTTAACTGTACCCTGTATTCCTGGTTTTTTCTCCAGAATTCAGGTCTGGTTGCAATTCCATAGATCTCGACCCCGAATGTTTTAGCAAGTTTGGTCTTTTGCCAACCTACTCCGTAAATATCAACAGGAAATCCATTCGCAGCTAATATTGAAACCATTTCTATCCTGTATTTGTCCGGGTTACCCTGGAAACAAACCCGCTTGATTTCTTTGATAACACCAGGATCGGTATAAACGAGCTCGGATTCTTCGTATGCGAATGGCAAAAAAATGGCAGGAATATGAAAGCGTTCTTCAATCTCCTTTTGCAATTTCAGGTGATAACAAAAATGCAGGTCGAATAAACCGACACTATCTGTCACGTTTTTATTGCCGCTTCCCCTGCTTGATATGATGAAGGGATGATCGGGATTGAAATTGGCTTNNCCCTTGCTTTTTCAAAAGGACCAGCGTCTCGGGGTAAATTTCCATCCCCTTAAAAATCCATATTATGTCCGGCTTAAATTCATTTGCTTTGTCAACTAGGCCCTCACTTACTTCCTTATAAGACGTTTTAATCCTGGTCTTGAACAAAATCTTATTGAAAATATTTTTTGAATGGTAATTAAACACCATATCGCCTGCAGGATAGAGAAAAACAGCTGCGCCATACTGGGTCAAATATTTTACAAAATGCCTTTCTATTGCCCAAGGCATATCGCTTCCCACCATCAATACCCGCATTATCTATTCCATTTATTGATTTGTTTCAATCCTGCCGAGAAGCCTCAAAAGCAGCTTTCATTATCTGGGTTTGCTTTGTCACACTCAATTCCTGCTTTGCGTAGCATGCAATTTTTTCCGGATCGGGGACGTCATTCAAACGATTGGTTAGAACCTTTTCCAGTATTTCAGCGAGCTCATCTGTGTTCCCTTCTCTAAACAATAGACCATGGTTAGCTAACAATTCTGGTAAAGACCCACTATCAGAAGCAACCACTAACTTTCCGCAAGCCATCGCCTCGGCAGCCACCCTTCCGTATTGCTCTTTCCAGTTTGGTACTGCAATGGAGGGAACAAGTATAATGTCAGCGGCATTCATATACCCTCCTATCTGAAAATGATCAGGGCGCACATGAATAACACGGTCTATAATACCCGAACTGATAAGGAGACGATTAATTTCTCCATTATAATCCGAAGCATATTCATCAAATTCATCCATCATCAACTGCCAGTCATATTTTTTAAGTTTTTCCAAGGCCTTAATTAAAATATGAATTCCTTTTTCCGGAATAAGACGGCCAAAATAGGCAAACACTGTTTTTTGCAGACCAAGTTTTTTTCTCAGTCTTTCCCTTTCTTTGTCATCGGGAAAAAAATATTCAGGGTCAAATCCCAATGGCATTTGTTCCACCCTTTTGAATCGTTCCTTTATAAAAATCCCTTTACCATCATTGTTAAGGGTAAAAATGCCGTCCACAACCCTCTTTGTCCTTTTCAGTAGTATTCTTTTGAAAATTGCAGCAGGAAGCGCTTTCCATCCCCTCCTTCGGATAGTATTTTTTATTGAAAGGGAAAGGTTTTCGCAGGAAATGCAAAACAATTTGGAATGATTCGCCGTGCACCATTGGCCAACTGTCAACGCGATCCTGCTAACCGGATCATTGTCCAGCAAAACGGTGCCCGGTCTTTTTTCATCTAACAATAAAATTAATCCCTCGAACCTGTATATTCTGGGGTTTTCTCCCTTTAATGATAGAAAATGAATCGGCGGATCGCCAGGCAATGCAGGATCGGCGTTTCTAATACCGGACGGAAAGTTCAAAATTTTAGGCACGACCAGATCCACAGTCCAGCCTTGTTTAGCAAGCTCCCGGTATATACTGCGATTAATTGCTGTAAAACATGCCTGGGAAATCACAAGAAGGTTAGGCAATCTTTGTAAAATTTTGGTGGCAGAAAAGTAAGAGTTGTTTTAATTCATTTTCAAAATTATTCCGAATAACAAACCCCTCTGTGAGCAAACGGTCAATGCTGTAGTTAAGTGCGAGTTCCTCGGTAACAGCATTATTGACAGGAAAGCTTATAGTGATTTTTTCTCCAAACAGTTCGCTGTAAATTAAAACTATTTTTTCGGCCAACTCGATCACTTTCATGGCTTTGCCGGAACCAAGGTTATATAGCCCCTGACTGCAGTTTTCCGGTCCCCGGCTGATTATTTCATGGATTACATTTTCAACATCTGTCAGGCAAACAAAATCCCGGTATTGGCAACCATTTGACAATAAGGAAAGCCTGCCTTTTTCTATGGCCTGTTTGGCTAAATCGTTTGCAAGCAGGGTCCACCTGTTAACAGTAGCAAGCACAGGTGCTCCAAAGGAATTCGAAAGCCGGATCACTATGCCGTGAATTTTTTTTTGTGATAGTACAGCAAGCACAAAATCTTCGGCAGCCCGGTGGGTGATCGAATATGGATGGATGGGAGCAGGAAGGCTTAATTCTGTGATCGTTCCGCGCAAAGGACTGCCATAAATATGAGCAGTTGAAAAATAAATGAAATTTTCGACTCCATTGGCCAATGCATTTTCAAGAAGAATGCGTGTTTCGTCTACATTTACACGGATGGCTTCGGAAGGGAATTGCACGCTGTCCCATTCATTTAAGGCAGCGAGGTGGATAACTGTTTTTACTTTTTTGGGGAAACTTCCTTCTGATAAAAGTTTTTGATGATGAACCTGTGTTATGGGACCATGCAGGGCCAGAACTGCAGGTTCAATAATTTTCCGGGAAGAAACAATAACTCCAAACTTATCCGATAATTTTTTGGCAAGTCTTCCACCTACAAAACCAGTTCCTCCTGTAATCAGTATATTGTTCATATCAAAAATGGCTGGTAATTAATCAAATCATTTTTTAAAGGAAGGTTGTCTGCCTCGGCGGGATCATGGGGAATACTCCCTATGTTGAGCAGCATATTCAAACCTTTTGACCGCCCCTTAAAGGCCATCCATACCCCGGGAGGAACGGTCAGCCGCTGATAGTTGCCAGGAGATAGCTGCAGTTCCTGCATTTGCATATAGCTTTTGCTTCCGGTTCTTCCGTCAAACAAAACAAATTGAATGCAACCCACAGGTACCACTATATTCAAGACCATTTCTCTGTGTTTTTTCCAGCCCTTTACCGAATCGCACTGAACCGTAGAAAAATAAGCTTCCCCAAACCCGGCAAATGAACTCTCATGTTGCTTTAATGCATGCATGATATTGCCTGAAGGATTTTCAATTATCTTGACGGGCGTAATTTGCACCCCTTCTATAAGGCCCACGATAGTGATTTTTGCTTTGCCTTCTCTTCGTATTCCTTTATTTGTTGCATACTATACTCATACATTTCTGCCTGCTTTGTGTGATAGAATTCATCATACCAGCTTCCGGCAAATTTTGATGTATGTTCAAAATCAAGCACGGGTCTCCACTGCAGGAAGTGCAGAGCCTTGTCACAATTAAGCTTTAATAATCCTGCTTCATGAAAAGAGTGATTGGTGTCTACAGAAAAATGATCGCTGTTATTGTCGAATTTCCAGAATTGGCTGATGCTCTTTAATAAGTCCAGAACTGTGTGTTCCTGTTCGGAATTAGGTCCAAAATTAAAAGCCTCCCCGTTGCAAGGCTGTTTACCTTCTTCCAAAATCTGGGCAGCCCGAAGATAACCGCTTAAAGGTTCCAACACGTGCTGCCATGGCCTGGTGGAATGAGGATGACGAATGCTAACCGCCTTTTGGGAGGACCATGCCCTTATACAATCCGGAACGATTCTGTTTTCCGCCCAGTCTCCTCCTCCGATTACATTTCCTGCGCGTACGGACACCAATTTAACATTAGAACCGGGCTTTTTGAACCAGGAATGATAATATGTCTTTACGACTAGTTCCGCCCCTCCCTTCGATGCACTATAAGGATCTTTACCACCTAGTGCATCCTGTTCGCGGTAGCCCCAGATCCACTCCACATTGTCATAACATTTATCGCTCGTGATCATTACAGCTANNGCTATGCAGAGTTTATTCATAGTGCGCAAAGATTCCAGGATGTGAGCCGTACCCATAATATTGGTTTGCAGGGTTGCTACTGGATCATCATAGGAAACAGATACTATGGGCTGCGCCGCCAGGTGAAATACAAAATCCGGTTCTGTTGATGTGAAGATCTTTTGCATTTCCGGCAAATCGCGGATGTCAGCAAAATGATGTTCGATTTTTTCCTCCAGCCGCAAGACATGGAATAAGGAAGGTTCGGTTGGTACATCAATGGATATTCCCGTCACATTGGCTCCCATTTGAAGCAACCAGGAAGTGAGCCAAGAGCCCTTGAAACCCGTATTGCCGGTTACTATCACTTTTTTATTTTGAAAAATATTATTAAACATTGCTTAATTTATAGTGTTGCCGAAAATACTTTTCCTAATTNNGTCTTATTCTTATGCAAAACCCATTTTTGATCATCGACACGGAAGGCTTCATAATTATTTTCAATTAAAAGTTCGCCTATTGCCCAATCTTCCCCGGAAGTATGCGATTCTATCAGTATAAAGGGCCGCTTAACGAAAATACAATTCTTACACCCCTTTAAGGCATAAGGCGCCCCTCCTTCAATATCCATTTTAATCAAATCAGGGAATTCCTGGCCGTTTTCTTTGTAAAAGAAATCATCCAACGTGGTTGCTCTTATCGTGACCCGCTTTCCTTCCGATTCATTGTCTGCCCATTCTTTTAGAATGGAAGATTGATGATGGTGTCTGCCAATATAAAATTCTATTTCCCCCACTTTATCCGCACATGCCATTTCAACAATCTTGACATTGGATGCATGGTTGAAATCCAGATTTTTTTTTAGAATATCTATTATGGATTCAGACGGTTCAAATGCAAATATTTTGGATTCCGGGTGCAAAAATTTTGAAAAAAAAAGGGAATAGAACCCTATATTAGCACCCACATCTGCCACAATAACTTTCCTCTTATTTAGCCCGAATCGCTTGATTATTTTATCCAATACAAGAAAAGATCCATTTTCCCAAAATCCCAGCATCGCATGATAGTTAATATCTTTGCGGTAATAAGCCCTGATCCCTCTTAATTTGCCAAATGTGATATTATAAAATCTTCCTTCTTTGTAAAAAAAGCTAAGACAAAATCTTATAATACCTGAATTAAATTCAAAAGATCGAATTTTTTTAAAGGGGGCCATACAGTTTACAAATTCAGATCAATCACCAGGTTTTCCATTTTGCTTCTTCGGTATTCCGGAGTTCATCAGCCTAATTTTTGTCTCTAAGCAATACTTTCATGAATCTACTGAATTTTAAAAAAAGAACACATACATAATATCAATGTGCTGAATTATTTTTCTTAAACTAGCCCGATATCCATACTTAAACCTTAACCACTGAGGAATGGATAACAAATAATAAATCTTGATTTAATTTGTACTGTTTATCATAGAAAATTTTGACTTTTTCCTGAGAAAAATGGATTCAAAATAAATATAAGAAAGAGATGCGATCAAAATAGTCACACCATAAACAAGCACATATATTGTAAAATATTGCATCCATCTTCCTGGTAATCCTTTAATGTAGTTCTTCAAAAATAATGATAACCCCCATATTACCGTCATATGATACACATACAAACCATAAGAAATACGTCCGAGGAAATTCAGCGGCTTATTTTCGAGATTGACCAGTGAATTTGGATTGGTACTTACGTTTACTATAATAATCGAGTAGAATATGGAATGAATCTCTGTGTCAAAGACCGAAAAAATGTGCACAGGTTTATAAAAAATAGAAATGACAAGAAAGAGCCATCCAAAAACCTGAACAATTGGGTGATAAAAAAAAGACAGGATTCTATTTTTAGTAAAAACCAAATTTGCCATAATCCCACCCAAGGCCATACTATCAAAAGTGCTGGCACTTATCATTGAATAAAATCTCCCATTTTCAAGAAATCTCAGAGAAATTTTTATAACTAAATAGATGATAATTACATAAACCAAGTAAAGAAAAATATTTTTTGCCTTATTGACCAAAAGAGGCCAGAAAAGATAAAATTGCTCCTCTACACCTACTGACCAAAGTGGTCCTAAGGTCATAATTCCCGAACCTATTGCAAAGCCCAGGTTGGGCACCAAAAAAAAATAAAGGAGCAAATCAGTGGTGATCGTATTTCTCGGAATTATCATTTCCCCAGAANNAGATCCTCAAAATCCTTCGCGTATAAAATTTGGCTAGGTTTACTCGACGATACAGTTTTTTTTCTGTCAGCAACAGATAGGTAATAAGATAGCCACTGAGAACAAAAAACAGGGTTACACCAAATCCGGCCATCCCGGTGCTATGATATCCAATCGAATTAAGTCCAAATAAAGGCAAAAACTGGTCGATATGAAAAGTAATCACGACAAAGGCCGCTATTGCTCGGATACCATTTAATCCTTTAAAATAAATCTTGTCCAATCAGAGCTTTAATTTGTCCAGTCGTTTATAGTTAAAGAAGATTCTTCAGGCAAGCTACTTCAGGTCCTCATATTAAATTGCTATTCTTATGCATGGCCCATTTTTGATAGTCATCAATGAAGTTCTCATAATTAATACTAATCAAATGTTCATTGATAGATATCTTTTCTTTTATAAGCCCTGATTCCTCATAATTTGCTAAATGTTATACTCTAAAACCTTCTTTCATCGTAAAAAAAGCTAAGACAAAATCTTATCATACCTGAGTTAAATTCTAAAGAGAGGATATTTTTTAAGGGACCCATATGGTTTACAATTCATATCAATCACCATGTTTTCCATTTTGCTTCGCCGGTATTCCAGAGTTCATTTAGCTTAATTTTATCTCTCAAAGTATCCATGCATTTCCAGAAACCATGGTGCCGGTAAGTATACAATTCACCATCCACCGCCAGTTTCTCCAGCGGGGCCTGTTCAAAAACAGTCTGGTCATCTTCGATATAGTCAAGGACGCTGGGTTCGCAAACGAAAAAACCGCCGTTGATCCAGGTACCGTCTCCTTTGGGTTTTTCAGTAAAGGATTTTACTCTCTCATTGTCATCCGTGTGTAATGCACCGAAACGGCCTTCGGGCTGTACGGCGGTCATGGTAATTGATTTTCCATGTTTCCGGTGAAAACGGATCAATGCCTTCAAATCTATATCAGCTACCCCGTCCCCATAGGTCAGTAAAAAAGGTTCTGCCCCTATAAAGTCTCTTGCCTTTAGAATTCTTCCACCTGTCATAGTATTCAAGCCGGTATCCAGCAAAGTAACTTTCCAGGGTTCAGAAGTATTGTTATGCACTTCAATTTTATTGCTGCTTAAATCTATTGTAACGTCACTCTGATGCAAAAAATAATTGGCAAAATATTCCTTGATATAATATCCTTTATATCCAAGTAAGATTACAAATTCGGTGAAACCATGCTCTGAATAAATTTTCATGATATGCCATAGGATAGGCTTGCCGCCTATCTCAGCCATTGGCTTCGGACGGATATCTGTTTCTTCGCTAAGGCGGGTCCCAAAACCACCCGCTAACAATAACACTTTCATTTTTATAGAAATTTAATAACTATTCAGAAAACGTGAATACTATTTTTTAGGTTCAAAATCTTGACTCCAGGCATTCTTCAATTCGTTTTACCTGCTTTGAATAAAGGTTATCACGCGCAAAAGCTATCCGGCTATTTATTTTCTCCAGCGAATTATGCTCGGCGATATGTTCCATTACATTCCTGAATAAGGCTGGCAATTCTTTATTAGAGCTTCTTTCAACCACCATTTGTACGAGATCGGGCATACCACAATAAGTTGTTATATTGTTGGAAATAATTATTTTTCCGGTGGAAAGAAATTCCATTATTTTATGATAATTCGTTCCCTTACTTTGGTCACGCTGAACATCGTAACATATTAAAAAAGCATCCATCCTTAGGAACTCCCCGGCCAGAACATTTGCATTGACTGGCCCGTGTAATTTTACATTGGGCATTGATTTCAATCGGATTATAAAACTATGCTGCAATTCACCCGACGCAATCCCAATATTAGAATGTTCATTTTTATAGCTTCCCCAGAATTCAAAATGTATAAGGGGATTTTGTTCAATAATCCTGATAAGTGTATCCCTGTCAAGATCATCCCGAAGTAAGTTACCTGAAAAACCGACATGGATCGTATCCGCTTGCTTTTCCATATTATTTTCCTCCGAGACGAATTCATCTGCAAGTCCGTGATTAATAAAATACAGAGGGATTTCCAAATGCCTATATNNACCCCACAGCGGAATCTATCGCTATTTTGGCTAACGGTTCGTCCACCGGATGAAAAATTTTATAGGCATTATCGGGAAAGAAACGGAAAGGATATACATTACCAATGTCAAATGACCATACTATATCCACGGGTCTGCCGATAAATTGCAAAAGCCTTCGGACATGTATGCGCATAAAAAAATGAAAAATTCCGAGTGCATGAAACTTCAGTATAAATGGGAAATTTAGGCGATGGTCGACAAGGAATAAGTTCTCATGAATGCCCGATGTTCTTATTATGAATTTTCTCCCTTTCTTTATATCATTTGGAGGGTTCAGAAAATAAACAATATTATTGGCCTTAGCCAATTCAAAAGCGTAGTGATGCTTGGATAGGAGCATGATCCCCCATGACTGGGGAGAAAGGATCAATATGGTTTTGCCTGTTAGCAGGGACATGGTTTGGTAAATGGGAGGTTTGCCTTACCTGGAAAAGAAATTTTTTATAGTGCCCGATATATAAACAATCATTTCTTTTGTCAATTCTGCGTACATCGGCAAGGAAAGAATTTCTGGCTGAAGGCAGCTTGACACAGGAAAATCCTCCCTTATATGGCCTATTTTCTGATAAGCTGGCAAAAAAGGCAGAGGCGTAGGGTAATGAATAGCTGTTTCAATCCCTTTTCCCAGCAAATAGTTTTTTAACTCTTCCCTTTTCTTTGTTCGGATTACGTACAAATGATAAGTATGTTTGGAAAAAGGGCGCAGCTTTGGCAAAATAATTTCTTCAATATTCCCCAGATAATGGTTGTATAAGGACGCGTTAGCAATGCGTTTACTAGTCCATTCCAAAACATATGGCAATTTAGCTGAAAGAATAGCAGCCTGCATTCCATCCATGCGGCTATTTACACCTTCCATCTGGTGAAAGNNCCGCTGGTGACCATGCAACCGGCATCCCCGTAAGCTCCTAAATTCTTCCCGGGAAAAAAACTGAAGGATGCAGCAATACCTGTCATACCCGCCCTGACTCCTTTGTATTCAGAAAAATGAGCCTGGGCGCAGTCTTCAATCAGGTGAATATTGAATTTACTGCACACAGACAGGATGGTTTCAACGTCGCATATCTGCCCCTGTAAATGGACTGAAATGACTGCTTTGGTTTTAGAGGTTATCTTATTTTCCAATTGGGTTTCATCCATGCTGTAATATTCAGGATGAGCATCTATGAATACGGGCTTAGCTCCAGTTTGGGAAATAGTTTCTGAACTTGATATCCAGCTGTTGGCAACGGTTATCACTTCATCTCCCTGTCCTATTCCAAGCATCTTCATTATTATATAAAGGGAATCCGTTCCGTTAGCGCAGGGTATAACGTGTTTAACCCCATATAAAGTCGCATATTGCTGTTCAAATTCCTTTACATATTTACCGCCGATGAATGCGGTTTCGCCTACCACGCCCGCAATCGCTGCATCTATGTATGCTTGAATACTTTTGTATTGTGCCTTCAGATCAACCAGAGGAATGATCATACGATAAATTGCTTTGGATTAAAGAGTTCTTACAAGCTTGGCCGGGTTACCGGCATAAATACCCGGCTTTTGTATGTCGGATGTAACAACTGCACCTGCTCCAATTACCACCTTATCGCATATGGTCACCGGCAATAAGGTGACATTGGATCCTATGGAGACGTTGTTGCCTATTTGGGTGGGGTTCCATTTTGCTTTGTCGCCCCCTGCCGGGAAGCCTGATGTAAAAACATCGTTAATAAACATCACACCATGGCCAATGAAACAATCTTCCCCTATGGTGACCAGTTCACAGATGAATGAATGGGATTGAATTTTAGTTCTGTCACCGATAACTGCGTCTTTTTGTATTTCCACAAAAGGACCAATAAAACAATTATTCCCGATGCGACAACCGTAGAGGTTTACCGGGGTAATAATTTTCACGTTTTCACCGAAAACCACATCGTTGTTGATCTTCGATTCAAATAAATTGGGACGATGCATTTATTTTATTTGGTTGGTCATTTATATGCGCCCTGCAGATTTATAAATTTTCTCAATAATCTCCACTGTTTTCAATCCTTCAAAGGAACTTGTTGAGATTGCAGCATTGTGTTCCAGAACTTCGATTAAATTATCATACACTTTATCATGGTTGCTCATTGAACCCTGATAATTCCCATAATTATTAGCTTTGTTACCTTCAGGAAGGTTTTCTATTTTGTATCCCTCAATGTTCTGATATTCTAATTCATTCAAGTATTGTCCTCCTATTTTAACCGTCCCTTTCTCTCCGAAAATGGTGAGGGATCCTTCCATATTTTTCCCGTAACTATTTACAGTATAGTTTATTGTACCTATAGTTCCACTGTAAAAACGCAGGATAACCACTCCAGTGTCTTCAAATTCAATGATACCCTTGTGGTGAAAGTTGGCCATCTTCGCCTCTACTTCTTTGACGTCTCCCAGCATCCAGTATAAAAGGTCAATAAAATGGCTGAACTGTGTAAACAAAGTGCCCCCATCCAAATCCATCGTTCCTTTCCAGGAATTGTAATAATAATCAGAATTGCGGTTCCAAAAACAACTCAATTGTATACTATAGATTTTTCCAAGACGGCCCTCGTCAATAATTTTTTTAACCGCCTCTACCGGCGGATTGAACCGGTTTTGCTTAATTGCAAACAATCTTCTGTTATTTCTCTCTGCAGCCTTGATCATTTCACCACAATCGAAGCTACTCAAAGCCATCGGTTTCTCACACAAAACATGCAATCCCCTGTTAAGAGATTGTATAGAGTGTTCAGCATGCAATCCGTTGGGAGTGCAGATCGCCATCACCTGGATTGAAGTTTCGTTTTCAAGAAGATCCCTTACTGAATAATAGGCTTTCGCCTGATACTTTGCGGCCAGCCTATCGGCTTTTTCTTTCACAACATCACAGACGGCCAGCAATTTCCCTTTTTTGTGGATATGTTCCGCATGACGCTCGGCAATACGACCACAACCTATGATTCCAAATTGCAGGGATGACATTTATTTTTTTGGTTTTAGAACTCTCCTGATCATTTCTGTTTTTTTCAACAGGTTCATGTATCCTTCCTTGAGATGTGTATCAGTCTTAAAATCTTCATGTCTTCGCGGTGGTGTTTGCATTATGCTTTCAAAAGATTTCTTAGTCAATCCAAGTTTTTTCAAGACAAATTCCATATCCTGTTCCAACTCACCAGAAGGATAAATAGGCTTTTCAAGCTCCTTTAAAGCTTCGGCTTTAGTCATTTGCCCAGAGCAGATAAGTGTGGAAAGATGCGCCTTCCTCTTATCGATCTTGAATTTTTCCGGTAATATATATGCCTGATAAAATTTAGTAAACAGTGATTCGAAATGTTTTCCGCCATAGTCTCTCCAGTCCAATTCCTTTTTAATAATTTCCTTAACCTTTCTTTTATCATAAGGAACATAATTCAAAATAGATATTGGATTGAGCCGCAATACAGCCGAATAATAAAGAAATTTTTTAAAATCAAGGGTTGGATAGGTTTTTAATTTTATTTTACCATACTGATTATGAATATCCTTCAGATTGGCAAAATCCATTTTTTTGTATAACCAGGACGGCGGCATTATATGTTCGGTAACGATATTTGTACCACTGATAATATATCCGATATTTTTATCTTTAGCCAATTTATACATGGAGGCAAAAATTGCATGATCGCTTACAACTTCAATATCTACTACGGCTGCTTTGAGATAGGCTAGTTGTATATCTCTGAATTCTTCCCAGTTTACGACAAGAGTGTATAGGTCAAAACCAAGCTTGGTGATTATATTCTCTACATTTTTTACAGCCAATTCAAGGTTCCAGCCGTTATCCAAATGCACTGCCAATGGACGAAGGCCTAATTGTTTCACCAAATAAGCAACGTATGTACTGTCTACGCCTCCACTCAAACCGATGAGACAATCATAAGGTTTCCCTTTCCCATCTACCTTAATCTTGGAGGTGAGTTGCTCTAGTTTCCATTCACCTTCTTCACCTTTGAAAACTTCCTTGCTTTCAACCTCTTTGTATTCAAAATAATAATTACAGACTCCATTTTGATCAAACTTGATATCAGGATCAGCGATATTATCCATTACGGTTAATAAACATTGCCTGTAACCTGGATCAACCTTGGAAAACACCATAATAAACCTTTTTTTTACAACTCCATGAACTATCAATTACCTCTTCTATATTAAATATTTTCATGAATTTAGAAAATGAAATCCTCCGCATTTCACTTATTCTCTGCATTTCCACTTATATCTCAATTTAATTAAAGGTTGAATATAATTTTTCTTTCAAGGAAATTTGAGAGGGATAGCTTATAAGCACAGCTTTATGTGGCTTCTGAAATACAAAAATGCTTCCAGCTGCAATAGCTGAAGCCCCTTGTTGAATCGCTGGTTTAAAATCATCAATTGATGATGCCCCTCCACAAATTACAAGGGGTATGGTCAAGATCCCGCTAACTGTCTTAATAAGTTCCAAATCATACCCAGTATACATGCCGTCCCGGTCAATTGAATTCAAAAAGATTTCACCAGCTCCTGCTTCCTGCACTTTTCTTGCAAATACTTCAGGGGCCATTCCGGTATTATCAGTTCCATTCATTAGGTGGACTTTGTATTTCCCAAAAAGATTCTTTTTGACATCAATCGATACAACCACGCTCTGGCTACCCACCAAATCTGCTGCCTCCCTTATTAAAGAAGGGTTTTTAAATGCCTGGTAATTAATAATTATTTTCTCAACGCCGAGAAAAAATAATTCTTTTATTTGTTCGAGGGTAGAAATGCCTCCTCCGTATGCTAAAGGAATAAAGGCTTCACTTGCAATTTCCTTAATTCGTAGCATGGCAGGACCGCGACCTTCCCGGGTAGCATCAATATCAAGCACAACTATTTCATCTATTTCTTTTTCATTAAATATTTTGACGGCATTCAAAGGGTCTCCGACATACTGGTAATTTTTAAATTTTATCGATTNNTTCTCATTTTGTTTTTGATTCATGTCAGCAATTTTGCACTTCCCATCACATTTTAACTATCAGTAAATCTTCGAGTGTTGCCGCTTTTTTAATGATTAGTAACTTTTCATCCTTACCTGACTTATAATTCCCTACTAAGTTCAACCTTAGAAAGCATATTTACCATTTGCGTACCTCATTCCTTCTGAAATGAGTAAATCATTGAATTCGAAACAGTAAATCAAAGAAATAGATATTTAATAAAATGATGCAAAATTCTTAAGTAGCTGCAATCCGAAACGATGACTTTTTTCAGGATGAAACTGCACACCCAGGATATTTTCATGCTCAATACCCACGGAATAATCATACCCGTAAGTAGCCGAAATCAATTCATCCCCGGGTTCATCCAATATAATATGATAAGAATGCGCAAAATAAAAACGGGCTTCTGCAAGCCCATCCAGAAGAGGAGATGGCTTTTTAAACTGGACATCAAGCCAGCCCATATTCGGGATTTTCTGCCTTTCCATCATCCTCTCCTCCCGGAAACGAATTGTTTCTCCTTTGATCCAACCCAGACCAGGCAAATTTCCTTCCTCACTTGAACGCATAAACATTTGCAACCCTACGCAAATTCCCATTACCGGTATTTTTTCTTCAAATGCTTTTTTTTCAATAATGTTTCTGAGGCCTGATTGCCCAAACTTTTCCATACAACTATTAAATGCGCCCATTCCAGGGAGCATTATTTTTGAACAAGCTGCAATATCCGCTTTCCGGCCACTTATCAGGGAAGGGATACCCGCTTTTTTAAGCATATTCTGAATGGAAGCAAGATTGCCAACTCCATAATCAACTATTATGAGCACCGTTAATTTTTTCTATTTAATGGCTGGGAAATCAGACCGGAGGTGGATGTAAAATTTTCACTCAATTCATAAGCCTTCTTCCTGTAAGCTGCCCATGCAAAATGATCAAGACCGGATTCATGGTTTCTCCATGGGTTACTAGTTTGCAATTCAATATACGCCCTGTCACGCAATATGGAAACCATTATTTTTATTAACCTCCCTATGGTGATTTCCGAAGGCACCATCAGGTANNCTGATCTCCGGGTACGATGTCTATAACCCCACCAGCCATACAACCGGGCAAAAGCAAGGAAGATCCATTGCAACCAATCACCAAGTGGCTTTCTGCATATCGCCTCAGTTGCTCTCTGGCTTCATTCTCTTCATGGGTGGGATATCGCAAATCCTTGATCCAACTTGGCAAAGCTCCTTTACGATCATCCATTCCAGAAATTGCAAAATCCACATTGGGTATTTCCTTCTTCAATTTTTTGCTAAACTGGAGAATCCATTTCATTTGCAAAAAATGATTCAGGCGTTTTATCCATGGAAATAATTTCTTTGTAAACCTATTAAAAATTAGCCGTGGCAAAACCGGACGCCAGAACCTGTCGGTTCTCCAAATAAATGTCACGGTTGGAATTTTTAATCTGTCATTCCATTCGTTCATTGGAAAGGGCCGGATATGTGCGAATTTTTCGATATCAAAATCCTTTGAGTCTGCCTGAACAAAAGACCTGCATAAAAAAATATCGCTGATCCCGCCCAATAGCTGTTTCACTTGTGAGGCAAATTCATCGTTCCAGTTATTTGCCTTCAGGAATGGAAT
>PLCH01000406.1 GCA_003135585.1 Chitinophagaceae bacterium | reverse complement strand
CTTCCGTTTGATGAAAATTTAGCGGCAAAGCTTTCAGTTTTGCCAATACACTTGATGAATCTGAAATTAAAAATTTTCCGGAGCATACAGGTCCCCCTACTCTCCATTTTTCTACGGCATCTGCTAAAGCTTTGCCGGAATAATAGCTGACATCCTGTATCAGAATAGTCTCCCCCGTGTTGTTCACCGGATATAAAAACTCCGGTATCCTTGAATAGGTGGTTGCTTTGGAATCTTTCATTTCAAAATACGGTACCGTATTTATTTCCTGGGCGCCACCGCCCGAGTGCCCACCACGGCTGTCAAGCCCGCGGTTATAATCGAAAGCATAATTGGCCGATATTTTACTCCATGACTCCGGAATTATAAAAGCTACAGGTCCTTTAAAATTTGAAAGTGCAAAGAAAAGAGTCCAATATTGGTTACCAGTGGGAGGTGTTTCCCTTTTTACATCAGAAAAAGGCAAAGACATCCAGGAATAACCAAACAATTCGCCGTTAGGTTTTCCTTTGAATGTGATTCCATCAGGCGGAATGAGCAAGCGATTACTAAGTTGAGCGACTCCCATTTGATTGTCCGGTGTAGCAGTGGTGCTGTTTCCCCAACCGGGCGATATGAGATAATTACCCGAATAACAATCCGGTACTCCTACAATTTGAAATTTCGGAGGAGTGTAACCGGAGCGAAACTGTGTACTGCCCCAAATACCAAGTCCTCCTTCGATTGTTTGGAAAACATCTTTAAATGTTGGTCCACGACCTTTTTCCCAATTATCCCTTGCATACGATCCCGTCGGACATAAAGGCTGGGTAAGATTATCAGAATTATCAGGAGTGATCCATGTTGAAGCAAGTCCAATCTGAAAATTATTAATAGGTTCCGGAAGCATTGGATAGACTGCAGAATAAAAACCAATACCCGATGAATAGCCGACTGGCTGAGGTGAAGTTTTGAATGATATATAGCCCATTAAACCACTGTTATTTATTTCTCCGCTTGAATTTTCTTCACTCTTATTATCTTTTGATAAATATTCGGCCTTACGATTTTTTAANNCATTTCCCATCAAAAAATAGGTTCCTGCGTTCCGGTTGTAATGATGTATTTCTCTTGCCGGAGACTCCAGGCTATCTTTGTAAAACGGCCTGCTATCTACCAGGGCAACATTACCTGAAAACTCCGGGCTGGCAGCTGCATCAGCCTGTGCTTGTACAATGAACCTTTGAACATTGCTCATCCATTTATCCGGTGTGTGTTGCAAACCTCCCTGGCCGCAATTAATTATAACGAAAGGTAATCCGGGCGCCTGAAGATCATGACGTACATCTTTTATAAAATGAATCATGTTTGTTTTATATTCCTTATACAATACAGAATCCCCGGCATCATTCCATCCCTGGTTCCAGACAAAACCGGCAAGTTCATAACCCTGGCCTTTGTATTGCGGGAACTCATCAGGCAGTTTATTCAGAGTAGTATGTATGTCTTCAATCATCCTCTTATAATAAAATCCCGTTGTACCCCCCGAGACAGGAGGGCGAAAATCGACACCAAGACTTTTACCTCCCCAGGCCGTTTTTATCAGTAAAACCTGTTCGGGAAAATAATCACCCATTACATTTCCAAATTGAAATTCGGGACCGATTTCTTTATCTGAAGCGCCATATCCCACTGAGAGATCTCCGTTTTTTAAACCCCCGTCTTCTCCCCTGCCAAATCGTATCCAGACATCGTGGCGCACTCTCCAGTTGCCTTTCTTATCTACCACATTTTTATACAAACCTGTTTTGTCATGATCGGCTTCATATTCCAGTGAGCCAATCGCTCTTTTGTTTGCATTTGCATACACTTCCCCATGCCCAACCATATTAGATTGTCCGGCAAGTATGAACACTTTTAAAGGCCGCTGGGCAAATGAAAAAATTGGGAAAAAAAATGCTGTTAGAAAACTTAAAGCAAAATTATGTCCCTGCCTGAATTGTTTTCTCATTCAATATATATTTATGATTTATGAGCAGATGCGATAATGTATTTTAAAAGACAGCTACCGAATATTGTTGAATAAAAAGAGTTTTCATAAGATCAATCTCTGAGAATTTTTTGTGTTATTTCGTCAAACAGCCTTTTAGAAAGTGCTCCCTTTTTCCAACAGGAGATCGTATCTGTAACCTGGCTAAGTTTCCTGGCCCCCATTACCACACGGGTTGCTTCTTCAATTGAAAAAAGATATCGTTGTGCCAATTCTGCAAGTGGCATTCCGTATCTGTTTGCAAGGTCGCTAACAGCAACGGCTGTTTCTATATCCTTCAATGATATGTTACCTTCATATCCGCTGTTGCCTTGCTGTGCAAAATGCGCAAAGCGGTTTCCCAACAGGCCAAAATGCAACGAAGAAGCGGCATAGAAACTAATACGGTGCGGACGCATTATGGGCAATATATCGTCGAAGGCAGAAAGATTACAGGCATCCATTTTGGTAAAGCTGGAAATAACCTGGAAATATTTATTGTCTAAATAANNAAAATTAGTGTTTCAAGAATTTCATCTATTCTGTCCACAGGTACCCACTGAGGTTCGTGCAAAAACAAAAGATCTACATAATCAAGGCCCAGCAAATCAAGGCTACGCATGAGGCTTTTCCGCATTCCCACTGGAGCATAATCCAACCGGGCATCAAAGGCCGTATCAGCTTTTAAGCGCCCAACTTTTGTACTTACAAATGGTCTTTTACCTTTCCATTTTGCCAGGGCCTTTCCAAGAAAAAGTTCGGCATTGCTGTAAGAGGGAGAAGTATCAAAAGAGGTGATATCATTTTCAAGTGCATAAAGGATACAATCAATGCTTTCCATTTCATCAACATTACCC
>PLCH01000028.1 GCA_003135585.1 Chitinophagaceae bacterium | reverse complement strand
TTTAGGCATCTTTCCATTTTAAAAAGGAAGCCCAATGCTTTGTGGATATTTCAAAAGCTTGAAATTTGGTATTTTCTTTTTCCGTAATTTGGAGCATGGCGCAATCACCTGAAGCTAACTGCAATGAAAATCAGGACAATTCTCTAGAGGATGAACGCCGGCTGGCTTCGCTTGGATATAAGCAGGAACTGGCAAGGACCTGGTCTGGTTTTTCAAATTTTGCAATCTCATTTTCCATTATTTCGATCCTGACGGGTTGTTTTACTACGTTCGCACAGGCCTGGAACAATGGAGGACCCATCGCCATCTCGATTGGATGGCCATTGATTTCCTTTTTCATTCTGATTATTGGTTTTTGCATGGCGGAATTAGCTTCCGCCTACCCGACTTCCGGGGGGATTTATTGGTGGGCGTCCAAACTCGGTGGCGCCAAAGCAGGTTTTTTTACCGGCTGGTTGAATCTGGTTGGGCTCCTTGCTATAACGGCTTCGGTCGGATACGGGGCAGCCACTTTTTTAAACATAACTCTTGGGTCCTGTTCTTCAAATTATGCAACCAATTTCCTAGGCGGTGATTACATTAGCCAGCAGTTCTTTTGGTTTGTCGTCATCATGTTATTAATTACCGTATTAAATTCTTTCAGCAGCCAGATTCATGCAGCCCTGAATAATATTTCAGTCTGGTGGCATGTCTTTGGAGCGGTCCTGATTATAGGAATTCTAATTATCGCGCCGGCCGAGCACCAAAGCCTGAAATGGATGTTTACCACCCAGGTAAATAATTCCGGCTTTTCCGGGGGCACCACTTACTGGTTGTACGTTTTACCATTTGGATTCCTGCTGACCCAGTATACAATTACCGGATTCGATGCCTCAGCCCACCTTTCGGAGGAGACCCAGGGAGCGCATTTATCTGCTGCGAGAGGTATTTGGAAATCTATTTTTTATTCTGCTGCTGGGGGGTATATTCTTTTGTTGGCATTCCTGTATGCAGCCACAAAGCCAGACTCGGTAAGTTCATTCGATCCTGCCGTAAATCCATTTGGAGGAGGCTCGGTTATTTCCATCCTGAATAATTCACTTAACCCATCCCTGTTCAAACTGGTAATGATCATATCCACTGCCGGACAACTTTTCTGCGCGACGGCCTGTTTGACATCCTGCTCCCGGATGATGTTTGCATTCTCGCGGGACGGAGCAGTACCTGGTCACAAGAGTTGGGCAAAAGTCAACAAAAACCGGGTCCCCGTAAATGCGGTATTTATATCGGCCATAATAGGGGTGCTTATCACACTCCCCGCCCTTTGGAAGAGTCCGAGAGGTATACCAACTGCTTTTTACGCAGTCGTTTCGGTCGGTGTAATCGGCCTCTACCTGGCTTTCCTGATACCTATCTGGCTGAGATGGCGGGCACATGAAAATTTCAAGCCCGGCGAATGGACATTGGGCAGAAAATATAAATGGATGAACCTGATCGCCATCATTGAAATCGTGGTCATTTCAATTTATTTTATTTTGCCTTTTGAACCAGCGGCTATTCCAGGCAATAAGAAATTCACCTGGTTAGCGGTAAATTATGCGCCCATTCTTGTTGGCATCACTTTATTTACCTTGTGGATTTGGTGGCAGCTATCTGTCAAGAACTGGTTCACGGGTCCTAAAAGAACAATTTAAGGATTTCGACCCGGGGAAAACGGAGTTATTGACTAACTCTAAAAACGGGGATTGGATATTTAGTAAAAATTATCTCATCATCAGGATTTATACAATGTCTTCCTTCATGCAAGATTCGCGGTTAAGCTCAATCATTACCCGGATTCCTGTACTTACCAATGCCATCGATATTGCCCCGGTAGCCGGCGGCCTGACCAATGTTAACTATCGTGTTGATACACCGACTGAAACTTATTTCCTGCGAGTGGGCGATACAGTGGGAGGCTTGCTTGGAATCGATAGGGAAAATGAAAGAATAAATACAGACAGGGCCCATCAGGCGGGTGTCGGGGCAGCTGTTATTGATTCATTGCCAATGGAAAACGTCTTGGTTATGGCCTGGATAGAAGCAAAGACTTTACATGCCGAAGATATCCGGTCACAAGCCCACTTACTGCCAAGGATCGCCAGCTCCCTTAAAATGCTCCATTCAGGCCCGATATTTCAGGGAGAAGTACAGTTCCCCACACTTAGGAAAAAATATTTAAACATGGTTCAAAGTGCCGGTTATTTTTTACCCGATAAATATTTAAGCATTGAGCCTTTGGTTCTCGACCTTGAAAAAACCCTAGGATTAAGTCCGGAAGTGCTGGTGCCCTGCAACAATGATTTGTTAGCTGAAAATTTTATGGATGACGGCATTAAGATCTGGATTATTGATTATGAATACTCGGGACAAAACGAGGCTTCCTTTGAAATTGGAAATCTCGCAGGAGAAATCTCGTTAAATGATGAGCAACTAACGGATCTGTGTAATGCTTATTGGCAAAAACATTTGCCAATGAAAATCGCACGAGCCATGGCCTGGTCCATGATTGCCAGGTATGGCTGGGTATTGTGGGCATCCATTCAGGAAACGATATCCTCCATCAATTTTGATTTCAGAACCTGGGGAATGAGTAAGTGGAATTCGGTACTTCCAGAATTTCAGGGAAACCGTTATCGGGAAGTTCTAAATATTTTAAAGAAATCAATTCATGAATAATTTGCCAACCCGGACACGAATTTTAATTATCGGAGGCGGAGTGGCAGGCGCTTCCATTGCTTATCACCTGGCTTTGAGAGGCGAAAAGGATGTTGTGGTAATTGAAAGAAATGAACTGACAAGCGGTTCGACCTTTCACTCTGCCGGACTGGTAGGGCAATTAAGAAGCTCGGTCAATTTAACGTCAATGATGATGTATAGCGTGCAGCTATACAGAAGTTTGGCCAGCAGTCCGGAAACGGATCCGGGTTGGGTTGAGTGCGGTGGAATCCGATTGGCATGCACTCCGGAAAGAGTGCAGGAACTTAAAAGGCAAGTGGGCTGGGCAACCACTTTTGGTTTGCCGCTTGAAGAAATTTCCGCCCAACGGGCCAAGGATTTGTTTCCTTTAATGTCCACTGAAAATGTATTGGCTGCCACTTTTCTACCAACGGATGGATATTTAGACCCAAGTCAGCTGTGCTACACATTGGCCAAGGAAGCCAGGCGCATGGGTGTATCGATCTTCCAGCAAACTAGGGTTACGTCAATTAATACTTTGTACAACCGGGTAGTTTCAGTAACGACCGATAAAGGTACGATCGAGACGGAAATGGTTGTAGCTGCATCAGGCCTGTACACAGCTGAGATCGCCCGAATGGTCAATGTTCGCGTACCAATAGTCCCCATGAGTCATCAATATCTTGTTACCGGTCCATTCAGACAGGTTTCCAGGTCTGACGCCAGATTGCCAACTTTGCGGGATCCGGACAACCTGGTGTATTACAGGGAGGACGGTGCAGGATTGATTATGGGAGGATATGAAAGACAATCCTCCCCGGCATTCCTGGATGCCGATTTACTCGATCAGGTACCCCCAGATTTCAATGGTAAATTGCTGGACGAAGATTGGGAAAGGCTAGAAGAGATTGCGGTCAATTCATCTATGAGGGTGCCTTCCATGGCAACTGCTCCTATTCGCAAGGTCATCAACGGCCCCGAGGCTTTCACACCAGACAATGAATTCTGTCTTGGGCCCACTGGCGTAAAAGGATTTTATGTGGCTGCCGGTTTTTGTGCTCATGGCATTGCGGGGGCTGGCGGGGTTGGAAGAGAAATGGCTGCCTGGCTGTTAGACGGAATGCCTACCATGGATTTGTGGGAGATGGATCTGCGAAGATTTGGCACTCAGTATAAATCGAACACTTATACCCTGGCAAAAGTAACTGAGAACTATGAGTCTTATTACGACATCCGCTATCCGGGTGACGATAGAAAAGCCGGGAGACCTTTGAAAATAAGTTCAGCATTCAGCTGGCACCAGGTCCATGGGGCTGTGTTTGGAGAAAAGTCTGGCTGGGAGCGGGTCAACTATTATTTGTCAAATGAAAATCCAAAGTTCGAGTATTTAAGACCGTTTGGTTGGGCAGGAAAGAATTGGAGCACAGCAATCGTCACAGAGGCCATGGCAACCCGCGAGAGCGCTGGTCTTTATGACGAATCCTCCTTTTCCAAAATCGAAATCAGCGGACCCGGGGCTGCTTCCTTTTTAGAGTTTTTATGTGCAAATAAAATCAATAAAGGCCCGGGACAGGTAAGCTACACCCAAATGTTAAATCACAGGGGGGGTATCGAAAGTGATGTAACGGTCACGCAAACCGATGCAACCACTTTTAGAATGATTTCAGGAACTGCCCTGCATAGCCATGACATGGCGTGGTTAACGGATCACCTTCCATCTGATGGATCAGTGGCCCTCAAAGATCTGACAGCCAACCTTACTTGCTTTGGCCTTTGGGGCCCTTCGGTTCGCGAAATGTTATCAAAAATTTCCAACCAGGACCTGTCAACTGAGGCCATGCCATTTTTGACTATGAGAAATACGTCTATTGGTGATTTTGAAGTGCAATTGGTCCGAGTCACATTTGTCGGGGAATTCGGTTACNNCGAAATTTATGCTCCCGTCGAAAAGGGAATTGCCTTGTGGGATTTCCTTTGGGAATCGGGGAAAGAATTTTCTATTGTTGCCTGTGGTTACAAGGCAATAGATTCCCTAAGGGCTGAAAAGGGTTATCTTTATTGGGGGTCGGACATCAG
>PLCH01000254.1 GCA_003135585.1 Chitinophagaceae bacterium | reverse complement strand
CGATTATACCATTCTGTCCAACAGTAGTGTTAAGAAGATGGACAGGATCGTAAATCTTGGCCAGGGATTCTATTCTTTTGTCCGTCCGGTGAATACATATGTAATCATGCCTGTTTTTGATTTTTTTAAAAAATTTATTGGTAGCTATGGAGTGGTGATCATGCTGCTGACCATTTTTATCCGGCTGCTCACCTCTCCCCTCGTATACAGCAGTTACCTGAGCGGGGCGAAAATGAAAGCACTGCGCCCGGAAATCGAGGCTATGAAAAAAAGGGTGGGAGGAGACCAGCAGCAGGCTGGAATGGAGCAGATGAAATTGTTCAGGGAAGCAGGGGTGAATCCTTTGGGTGGCTGCATTCCGGCATTACTGCAAATACCTATCTTTTTTGCTCTTTACAGTTTTTTTAACTCAAATATAGCCCTGCGCGGTCAGAGTTTTTTATGGGCGAAGGATCTTTCCGTTTATGATTCTGTTGTAAACCTTGGCTTTACGGTACCCCTGAATTTTGGCAATCACATCAGTCTTTTTGCCCTCTTGGCAGTTGTTACCAGTTTTTTGATATCCCTTTATGGAATGAGCATGACTCCTGACCAAAGCAATCCGGCCATGAAATACATGCCCTATATCATGCCCGTTATGTTATTGCTGTTTTTCAACAGCCTGCCCTCAGCATTAACATGGTATTATACTGTTTCCAACAGCATTACTTTAATTTTACAATTTGTAATTCAGAATTATATTATTGACCATGACAAGATACTTGCCAAGCTGCAGCAGAACCGGAGCAAGCCTAAAACCAAATCCAAATGGCAGGAGAGGCTGGAGCAGATGCAGGAGTCACAGAAGAAAGTACAACAATTGAAAAACAAGAAATAATCCTGAAAAATTTTTCAAATATCGTCGGGGTTACCCTTTTAAGTTTCGCGATACTTCCCGGATCACTGGCACAAAAGAAAGTGTCTGAACTTACGATCATCTATGATTACGCACTAGCCTCCGGGACAAAAGGGGCTCAAAACAATTCTTCATTAAGTCCAACCACTCTTACCATTTACCTCAAAGGGAATCTGTGTCGTACCGAAATGGCGAGCGCTTTATTTTTCTCCACAACTTTTTATGATGCTAAAACCGGTTCGGCGGTTATCCTGAAGGAAGTAAGTGGTCAAAAACTCCTTATTCGCATGGCGGGTGAAGATTTGCAGGAGAAAAACAAACGCTATGAAGGGCTCACCTACAGCAATGAACCTGAAATGAAAATAATCGCAGGTTATAAATGTATAAAAGCAATTGCTAAAACGAAGGATGGGCTCACCGTGACAGTTTATTATACAAAGGATCTGATACCCGATAATAAGGATTATGAACCTCTATTCAAAAATCTCGACGGACTACCCCTGGAATATGAACTGACCAACGGCAATCTCAAAATAAAATATACCCTGTCGGCAATCAACCTTAATCCGATTCCCGAGTCAAAGTTTGACATCCCCAAAAGCGGATACCGGGAAATGACCTATGAAGAAAGCAAAAAGTTACATGTAGCGAACTGATTTAATAAAAGTGCAGAAGCGCCGCAAATTTTAAGAAAATGGGAAAATCACTTGGGCATTTTAATCTTAACGCCAATAAATTGCAAATTGGTCTTTGGAGAATTGCTTAGAGAGATGGTATTTACTTTATACTTGAAAGGAAGAACATAAACTGTACGGCCCTTTTGATAAGTTACAATGGTATTAAGAGAAAGACCGTTGTTATCCCTTTCCTGTCCAAAAACATAACTGCCACTGTAAAACGGTTTTGATTTCAGCGTGAATTCATTGAGTGTGCGAATGGGGGTAAAATCATTTTTTAAAGGAGCATTTTTTTTCTTGTCACCTCCTCCGCCTATACTGGCAAAAGCTAAGACCACAATAACCGCAAACAACGCGCTAATGCCTGTCTGCCTGATCAATTTTCTCACTTGTATATTGGTTATTGACGTCATTAATAAACAAATATAACACTAAATTTTTGGTAATTTTTGACCGGTTATCATTTATTTTGGTCTTTTTTTAACTGTAAAATCCTGGTATTCACCGATTTTTCCCGGTTAAAAGTTCCCTACCTCACGGTAATTATACGATGGTATTGATAAAAATAGTTGCCTCCCCTATAAAAAATTTGCAGACAGAGCTTAATACTTTACCTTAGAATAACCTTCACATATATCATATAGATGAAAGAAAATCCATACCACCAGGAGCACGAGGATTTGAAAGAATTGTTGAAGCAGTATCAGTATTTACGAACAGGCCGTAGCCACTCTTTTCTGGATGAAGAGTCTTTTGAAAAAATCATTGATTATTTTGATGACAGGGAAGAAATGCCGCGTGCCATTGAAGCCGTTGAACTCGCTATCGGGCAGTACCCTTATTCAGCGCTTCTGCTGATCCGGAAGGCTGATTTATTAATTGCCTCTAGAAACTATCCCGAGGCCCTGAAAATTCTTGAGCAGGCCGGTCTGCTGGATAGTACGGACATCAATCTTTATATACTCAAAACGGATGTTTACCTGGCACTCGATCAACCAGAAAAAGCAGTTGCCTTACTCGAAGACGCCCTTCAGCATTTTGAGGGGGAGGAAAGGGTCGAGCTTTTGTTTGAGCTGGCAGATGTTTACGATGATTATGAAGAATTTGACAAGATATTTGATTGCCTGAAATTGATTTTGGAACAAAACCCCAACAATGAGGAGGCTTTGTACAAGATATGTTTCTGGACTGATTTTACAGGACGGAACGAAGAAAGCATCCGCCTTCATCAAAAAATCATCGACGATTTTCCCTACAATGAACTGGCGTGGTTTAATCTGGCTGCCGGTTACCAGGGATTAAAACTATATGAGAAGGCTGTGGATGCCTACAAATACGCGATCGTAATCGATGAAAAATTCGATTATGCCTACCGCAATATGGGAGATGCCTATATCCGCATAAGGAAGTTCCGCGATGCCATTGAATCCCTTGAAAAAGTTTTGGAACTCTCCAAGCCGGAAGACGTAATTTTTGAGGCCATCGGGCATTGTTATGATAAATTGACCAATTATGCGCAGGCCCGTTTTTATTACAGGAAAGCATCCCACCTCAACCAGGACGACAGCAAGCTTTATTTCAAGATTGCATGTACCTACCTCAACGAGGGCCAGTGGGCCTTTGCCATCAAACAGTTAGAGGCTGCCATGCGCATACACGCCAAGCAGCCTGAATATAATCTTGCCATGGGAGAATGCAAAATGCAATTGGGAGAGTATAAAGAAGCCATCCAATATTTTTCCAATGTCGTCCGCATACGTCCAAGAAATATTTCGAGTTGGGAAGCATTGATCCGTTGCCTTTATACCGCAGGATTCTTTGACGAAGCACTGGAGCAGGTGGAAACTGCCTTGCGAATCACAGGAGGCAAGCCGATATTTATTTTTTACCTGAGCGCCGTGCATTTTGCTTTGGGTAAAACAAAAGACGGACTTTCGCAATTGGAAAAAGCCATGACAAAAGCGCCCAAACTTCTTAAAAAACTGGTGGACCTGAACCCGGTAATACTTCAATATCAGCCGGTGGTTGATATGGTAGCCAGGTTTAAAAAAAATAAGTCATTTTAATTCACAATAGGCCTTCCGCTGCTTTTACCAAACTACCATATCTCTTTGTTTCCCTATTTTTGCGCTTCAACTGTTTTTTAATAAAAATTATTAAAGGATGAATTTTAACCTTTCACAGATTCCAGAAAGAATACCAAAGAAGCGTAAAAGGGGCATTACCATGGTAATGGACAAAGGTCTGAGCATTGAAGAAACCAGGAATTTTTTAAGCGTCTCCCATCCTCACGTGGATATAGTAAAACTTGGATTTGGCACCTCCTTCGTAACGCCGCAGCTCCGGGAAAAAATTGAAGTTTACAATTCGTACGATATTCCACTTTATTTTGGAGGCACTTTATTCGAGGCTTTTTTGATCCGTAACCAGTTTGATGATTACATATCCGTGTGCAAGGATTACGGAATTTCTTTTATGGAAGTCAGCGATGGTTCCATCACGATCCCACACGCAGAAAAATGCGGATATATTGAAAAATTGACAAAGCATGGAACTGTTTTGAGTGAAGTGGGAAGCAAAGACGCTGAACACATCATCCCTCCCTATAAATGGATCGAGTTAATGCGCGCTGAATTGAACGCAGGCTCGACCTATGTAATTGCCGAAGCGAGAGAGGCCGGGAATGTCGGGATTTACAGGGGTAGCGGGGAAGTCCGGGAAGGACTCGTCCAGGAAATACTGACTCAGATACCAGAAGAAAAAATACTCTGGGAAGCCCCCCAAAAAGCCCAGCAACTTTATTTTATTGAATTGATTGGCTGCAATGTGAATCTCGGAAATATTGCTCCCAATGAAATGATCGCCCTTGAAGCGATGCGAATC